>JBPBPY010000260.1:0-19023 GCA_050954505.1 Janthinobacterium lividum | reverse complement strand
CCGATTGCTTCATCGCGGCTCTCTTGTCTTCCGGCTTCGGTTTCCGGTGCTGTTTTTCAAAAAAAATTCCAGCATTTCAAAAAAGTTTTTTGTTTGGGGTTTTAAACAAGGTTTGTATATATCTATAGTAGTAGTTGTTAACCGCTGCATTTTTCTGTGGATAAGGCCAATTACCTTTTTCAAATCAGGTACTTGGAGAATGCATAAACAGTGCGCAAAGACTGTATCCCGAATGGGGCAATTCTGGCTAAATCGGGCGGATGAAAATCCTGGCTGTTTATCCACATTGAAAGCAGCAGTTATCCAGAGCCTTGTCCACAGGAGCGACCCAAAGCATTCCCCCCACGCCTTTGAAATTCGGCTAAGCTTGCGAAATACCAGCCAGGGCAGCGCTTGCAGAGCGGCAAAAATGGCCGGTTCAATGACGTGTTGAAAACCAAAAAGGACTGGAAAAGCAAAAACCGCAGGCAAAAAATAAAAATACCAGACGCCGAAGACAAGTCCATACCAAACCAGGGCAGGAGACCAAGGTGTTATCAGCAGGCAAATACGATTACATCATCATCGGGGCGGGGAGCGCCGGTTGCGTGCTGGCCAACAGGCTCACGCAAGACCGTGGCAGCTCCGTACTGCTGATCGAGGCTGGCGCAAAGGATGACTATGTCTGGATCCACATACCGGTTGGCTACCTGTATTGCATCGACAATCCGCGCACCGATTGGCGTTTTCGCACCGAACCCGACACGGGATTGAACGGGCGCAGCCTGATCTACCCGCGCGGCAAGGTGCTGGGTGGATCGTCGTCGATCAACGGCATGATCTACATGCGCGGCCAGCACCAGGATTATGACGATTGGGCTGCGGCCACCGGCGATGCCGGCTGGTCGTGGAAATCGGTACTGCCACTGTTCATGAAAACCGAGGACCATCATGGCGGCGCCAATGAATTCCACGGTGCAGGCGGCGAATGGCGGGTGGAAAAGCAGCGGCTGAAATGGGATATCCTCGAAGCGTTCCGCAATGCTGCGCAACAGACCGGCATACCAAAAACCGATGATTTCAACCGCGGTGACAACGAGGGCTGCGGTTACTTCGATGTAAATCAGAAAAAGGGCTTGCGCTGGAATACCGCCAAGGCATTTTTGAAAGGCATCAAGCGGCGCGGCAATCTCGATATCATGACCGGTTGCCATGTCCGGCGCCTGCGTATCGAACATGGCGACAAAGGCCGGGTTTGCACCGGTGTGGAATTCGTCGGCGGTGGCCAGGAATGGTTTGCCGAAGGTGCATTGGAAACCCTGTTATGTGCCGGCGCCATTGGTTCGCCGCACATCCTGCAAGCCTCGGGCATTGGTCCCGCATCGCTGCTGCAACAGCATGGCATCACGCCACAACTCGAATTGCCGGGCGTGGGTGAAAACCTACAGGACCATTTGCAGATCCGCATGGCATTCAAGGTCCAGGGCACCCGTACCTTGAATACCATGGCAGGCAACTGGTTTGGCAAGATGAAGATCGGCATGCATTACGCCTGGAGCCGCAGTGGTCCGATGTCGATGGCGCCATCGCAGCTGGGCGCCTTCACGCGCTCCGACCCCGGCCAGGATCGGCCCAATCTGCAATACCATGTCCAGCCCCTGTCGCTGGAACGCTTTGGCGAACCGCTGCACCCATTTCCTGCATTTACCGCCAGTGTCTGCAACCTGCGGCCAAGCTCGCGCGGCCATGTCCGCATTGCCTCCAACGATGCGCTGTCGGCGCCCAGGATCACCACCAACTATCTCAGCACGGCGGCAGATCGCCAGGTCGCCGCCGACTCGCTGCGCCTGACGCGCCGGATTGTTGCCGCTCCTGCGCTGCAAGCCTATCATCCGCTGGAGTTCAAACCCGGCCTGGCCTATACCACCGATGAAGAACTGGCGCGCGTGGCCGGTGACATCGGCACCACCATCTTTCATCCCGTGGGCACCTGCCGCATGGGACGGGTGGGCGAGGCGGGCACGGTGGTCGACAGCGCGCTGCGCGTGGCGGGCATGACGGGCTTGCGGGTGGTCGATGCCTCGATCATGCCGACCATCGTGTCGGGCAATCCCAACTCGCCGACCATCATGATTGCCGAGCGCGCCGCCGCATTGATACGCGCTGCCCGCGCCAAGGCACAGGATGGCACAGCGTTGCCAGTACAGGACGCCCACGCATGAGTATTGTGCGGGCCGGCCGCGGTGGTGTACGATCCGCAAGAGCGGACCTGTGAAATAAAGACAAGCGCGGACTGGCGTACGCCAGGCCTTGCCAGACATTGTCAGAAAATAAACCGGGAGACAAGATGTCCGATGTAACGTCCGCAACAAGTCAGTCCGATGTCATCCTGGAGACCAGGAACCTGACCAAGGAATTCAAGGGATTCACTGCAGTCAACGATGTCAGCCTGCAGGTCCAGCGTGGTCATATCCATGCACTGATCGGACCGAATGGTGCCGGCAAGACCACCTGTTTCAACCTGTTGACCAAGTTCCTGGAACCGACCCGTGGCAGCATCCTGTTCAATGGCCGTGACATCACTGCCAGTGCGCCGGCACAAATTGCGCGCCAGGGCATCATTCGCTCGTTCCAGATCTCGGCCGTCTTTCCGCACCTGACCGTGCTGCAAAATGTGCGCATTGGTCTGCAGCGCACGCTGGGCACGTCCTACCATTTCTGGAAAAGCGAGCGCAGCCTGTCCCGGCTCAATGACCGCGCCATGGCACTGCTGGCGGAAGTGGACCTGGCGGAATTTGCCGATACGGTCACGGTCGATCTGCCTTACGGGCGCAAGCGTGCGCTGGAGATTGCCACCACGCTGGGCATGGAACCGGAGCTCATGCTGCTCGATGAACCGACCCAGGGCATGGGGCATGAAGACGTCGACCGCGTCACGGCATTAATCAAGAAAGTCTCTGCCGGCCGCACCATTCTGATGGTGGAGCACAACATGAATGTGGTGTCGGGCATCTGCGACCGCATCACCGTATTGCAGCGCGGCGCCACCCTCGCCGAAGGGTCGTACCACGAGGTCTCGAACAACGCCCAGGTAATGGAAGCCTACATGGGCACCAGCACGGACGATGTCACGGGCGCGCACGCCAACCTGCTGGAAGGAGCACATTGATGGTTCACGCCGCACAACTGGAACGCCCGCCCGCCACCTTTGCCGGCACTGCGCCAGATGCAGGCAAACGGGCGCTCGAGATCACCAACCTGCAAGCATGGTATGGCGAGTCGCACATCCTGCACGACATGAACATTGCCGTCAACCAGGGTGAGGTGGTGACACTGCTGGGCCGCAATGGTGCCGGGCGCACCACCACCCTGCGTGCCATCATGGGCTTGACAGGCCGGCGCCGTGGCTCGATCAAGGTCAATGGCGTGGAATCGATCGGCCTGCCGACGCACAAGATCGCCCACCTTGGCATTGGCTACTGTCCCGAGGAGCGCGGCATTTTCTCGTCATTGTCGACCGAGGAAAACCTGATGCTGCCGCCCTCGGTATCAAAGACCGATGGCGGCATGTCGATCGAGGAAATCTACGCCATGTTCCCCAACCTGGCCGAGCGCCGTCACAGCCAGGGCACGCGTTTGTCGGGCGGCGAGCAGCAGATGCTCGCCGTGGCACGCATCCTGCGCACTGGCGCGCGGCTGCTGCTGCTCGATGAAATTTCCGAAGGCCTGGCGCCGGTCATCGTGCAGACCCTGGCACGGATGATCACCACACTCAAGGCCAAGGGTTACACCATCGTGATGGTGGAACAGAATTTTCGCTTCGCCGCCCCGCTGGCCGACCGGTTCTATGTGGTCGAACATGGCCAGATCGTCGAATCGTTCGCCGCCGCCGAACTGGAAGCGAAAATGCCGGTACTGAATGTCTTGCTGGGAGTTTGAGAAGCGCTCGCCCGGCATGCCTGGAACGCACGGCAACAACACAAGGCAGTACGCCACACAGAAGCAAGGCAACCATCATGAGATCAAAAAAGGAGAAGACAATGCACGGCAAGATGAAAACAATTTCGGTAGCGGTGCTGGCAGCAGTTGCGGGTTTCGGCCTGTCGCTGCCTGCCAGTGCACAAATTTCAGGCGACACGATCAAGATCGGCTTCATCACCGACATGTCCGGCCTGTATACGGACATCGACGGCCAGGGCGGCGCTGAAGCGATTCGCATGGCAATTGCCGACATGGGCGGCGCCATCAACGGCAAGAAGATCGAACTGGTCACCGCCGACCACCAGAACAAACCCGATATCGCCGCTTCCAAGGCGCGCGAATGGTTCGACCGCGATGGTGTGGACATGCTCATTGCCGGCACCAATTCCGGCACCAGCCTGGCCATGGCAAAAGTGGCGTCGGAAAAGAAAAAACTGTTCATCGCCATTGGCGGCGGTACGGCACGGCTGACCAATGAAGAATGCGCACCGACCACGGTGCATTACGCCTATGACACCGTGGCACTGGCCAAGGGCACCGGCGCGGCAGTGGTCAAGCAGGGTGGCAAGAGCTGGTATTTCCTCACGGCCGATTATGCCTTTGGTGCTTCACTGGAAGCCGACACGGCAGCGGTCGTGAAGTCCTCCGGCGGCCAGGTGCTGGGCGCGGTCAAGCATCCGCTGTCGGCGTCGGACTTCTCGTCCTTCCTGCTGCAGGCGCAGGCATCGAAAGCCCAGATCCTCGGCCTGGCCAATGCCGGTGGCGACACCATCAATGCCATCAAGGCTGCCAATGAATTCGGCTTGACCAAGACCATGAAAATGGCTGGCCTGCTGATGTTCATCAACGATGTCCATTCGCTGACCCTGAACCTGACCCAGGGCATGTACCTGACCGACAGCTGGTACTGGGACCAGAACGAGCAGACCCGGGCCTGGTCGAAGCGGTATTTCGCCAAGATGAAAAAAATGCCGTCGAGCCTGCAGGCCGCGGACTACTCTGCCACCATGCATTACCTGCAGGCGGTCAAGGCGATCGGCACCGATGACAGCGACAAGGCCATTGCCAAGTTCAAGTCGACGCCGGTCAATGACATGTATGCCAAGAACGGCCTGACGCGCGGCGACGGCAGCATGGTGCACGACATGTACCTGATGCAGGTAAAGACGCCGGCGGAATCGAAATATCCGTGGGATTACTACAAGGTGGTGCAAGCCATTCCTGGCGACCAGGCATTTACCCTCAAGTCCGAGACCAAATGCTCGGCCTGGAAATAAGCTAGCCAGCCATGGCCCGGGCGGGCGTTGGCATCGACGGTTGATGCCAACGTCCGCCCGGGCCATGCAATCGTTCGCACGTCGACGCGTACTGCCCGTCTGTACCTGTTCCATCGGTTCCACCTGTACTACCTGTACCACCTGTACCACCCGTTGCGTTCGTGTTTTCTTCCCTTCCACCTTTCACGCGACTCGGTTATGGAAATCTTCGGCATTCCCCTGCAGGCAATGTTGAGCCAGCTGCTGCTTGGCCTGGTCAATGGCTCGTTTTACGCCATGCTCTCGCTTGGCCTGGCGGTCATCTTCGGCTTGCTCAATGTAATCAATTTCGCCCATGGCGCGCTCTACATGATGGGCGCCTTTGCCGCCTGGATGGGGCTGTCCTATTTCGGCATCAATTATTGGGTCATGCTGGTGGCAGCGCCGCTGCTGGTTGGCGCGTTCGGCATCGTGATCGAGAAGACCATGCTGCGCTGGCTCTACAAACTCGACCATGTGTATGGCTTGCTGCTGACCTTCGGCATCACGCTGATGCTCGAAGGGATCTTCCGCTCAATCTATGGCGTCTCCGGCCAGCCGTATTCGGTACCGGCCGCGCTCTCGGGCGCAACCGACCTCGGCTTCATGATCCTGCCCAATTACCGCGCCTGGGTGGTGGCCGCTTCGCTGGTCGTCTGTTTTGCCACCTGGTTCATGATTGAAAAGACCAAGCTGGGCGCCTACCTGCGCGCCGGCACGGAAAACCCCAAGCTGGTGGAGGCATTCGGCATCAACGTACCGCTGATGGTAACGCTGACCTACGGCTTCGGCGTGGCGCTGGCAGCCTTTGCCGGGGTGCTGGCCGCGCCAGTGATCCAGGTCTCGCCACTAATGGGATCGAACCTGATCATTGTCGTCTTTGCCGTCGTGGTCATCGGTGGCATGGGTTCCATCCTGGGCGCCATCGTCACCGGACTGGGCCTGGGCATCATCGAAGGCCTGACGCGCGTGTTCTATCCCGAACTCTCGGCCACGGTGGTGTTCATCATCATGGCCATTGTGCTGATCGTGCGGCCAGCCGGCCTGTTCGGCAAGGAAAAATAATGGAAACGAAAATGACCACAGAAGCCGGGTTCAATTCTGCCGTGCCTGTCCCTGCCGGCACTGGCAGCGTGCAACGCCGGCCAGCCGGCAAGACGGGCAATCACGCCAAGCTGGCCGCCGTGGCAGCGGTGCTGCTGCTGGCTGGCGCACCGTTTGCCGTCTATCCGGTATTCCTGATGAACCTGATGTGCATGGCCTTGTTTGCCTGTGCCTTCAACCTGCTGATCGGCTATACCGGCCTGCTGTCCTTCGGGCACGCGGCCTTCTTCGGTTTTGCCGCCTATGTCACCGGCCACCTGGTGAGCAAGATGGGCATGACGCCGGAAGTCGGCATTCTGGCCGGCACGGCAACAGCCGCGCTGATTGGCCTGGTGATGGGCTTGCTGGCCATTCGCCGCGCCGGCATCTATTTCACCATGGTGACGCTGGCCCTGGCGCAGATGCTGTATTTCGTCTGCCTGCAAGCCAAGTTCACCGGTGGCGAAGATGGGCTGCAGGGTGTGCCGCGCGGGCGCCTGTTCGGCGTGCTCGACCTGAGCAACGACCTGGTGATGTATTACCTGGTGCTGGCCATCTTCATTGGCGGTTTTGCCTTGATCGTGCGCACCATCCATTCCCCCTTCGGCCAGGTTCTCAATGCCATCAAGGAAAACGAGCCGCGCGCGGTATCACTGGGTTACGATGTGGCACGCTACAAGCTGCTGGCATTTGTGCTTTCGGCTTCGCTGGCCGGCCTGGCGGGATCGACCAAGACCATCGTGCTGGGCTTTGCCACGCTTTCGGACGTGCACTGGTCGCTCTCCGGGCTGGTGGTGCTGATGGTGCTGGTGGGCGGCCTGGGCACGCTGCTGGGGCCGGTCGTGGGCGCAGTCGTCATCATCGCACTGGAAAACAAGCTGGGCGACCTCGGCAGCTGGCTGGCACGCAGTACCGGCATTGAATGGTTTGCCACGCTCGGTGACTCGGTAACCATCGTCACCGGGCTGATCTTCATCATTTGTGTCCTGGTGTTCAGGCGGGGCCTGGTTGGTGAAGCCAGTGTATTGTGGAAACGCTGGTCTTCGCCGGCAACCGCGCGCTGACACGCAGCAATGCTGCGGAGGATTCCTGGGCCGGTAACTTGCCGGCGCAGGAATCCCCCCCGGCAGACAAATCGTTCGATTGGCACGCTGCACAGGCCGTGCGAAATGGGCACACAGCTGCTTGGCTGGCAAAATGCAGACTGGCAAGAACTAAAATAAAAAAATAACAATATTTACGCGCGGCCTGGAACTATCCCTCACTGGACCCCGACTGATGGGCCAGTCGATGAATTCTTTATTGAATCAATGGGAAGCCCGTCATGCGTTTGCTCGAATCCTTGTCACGGAGTGTGTTTCACACCGAATCCAGGCCATTATTGCCACAGCATCGTGATGATTTGCTTGCGGCGACTGAAAACATTCCCCTTCAAGAACTTCCTGCTTCATCAAGGCCTGCCAGGGTTTCGTTGAATGAGGTAGCGGCGACGGCAGCGCGGCAGGTCGATCTGTCTTGCGATAAAGTCAAGGGAGGAATCGCCGCGCTTGTTGAATTGCTCGACCATGGCCTTCCCCTGCAACCCATGCAAGCTGCAGACCTTGCCGTACGCACGCACCGCGTACTCGACGATTTTCATGCCTTGGCGAATGTGATGCACCTGGGTCTCGCCACGATGGCTGCCGGCCAGCGTGGCCAGCAGCGGCTGGCATTGCTGCAGACAGGATTGCAGCAGTCGGCGATCGTTTTGCAGGGCGTGCTGGCAAGGCTTGCCCCGACAATGACCGAATGGGAAGGTGGTAGCGCCGCGGCCGATGCGGTGACGGTGAGAAATCATCTTGCGCAAATGCAGCAATTGTCTGCCGGGATGAATGCCAGCCTGACGACTGCGCGGGTGGATGACATGATCGCCCGCCATGCCTTGCCGGATGAAGCCCGGGCCCTGGCTCAGCTGGCATCGCTTCCCGGCTTGCTGAGGTCGCCTTTGACACCGCCGCTGTTGGCACAATTGACTGCTTCATTAAAAGTGCTGCATCGGCAGCTGCTGTCGATCCATCTGGCGCAAGGAAAATTTGCCCGTCAATCCCTTTCGCTTCCGGCATTCATCGATGAGCTGATTCACGCCAGCCATGCAGAACTGGGGCAGTTCATTCAAACACGTCAAGGCACAGGGGAGAGCGTACAGCCTGGCATTGCAGCCTTGTTGCAGCATGCGCGCCAAACCCATGCACTTGCCAGCCAGTTGTACACAGGTCAACTGGCAAAATCGGCATTTTGCATCGAGCGAATTGGCGCCGCCTTTCTTTCGGAAGTCGCCGCAGCCACTGGCGTGGCCATGATGAAGGAAATGGACTACAGCCCTGTGCATGTCATCACGCAATTGCCGCAAGAGGAAAGACTGACGTTTTTATTATCAATGTGTGCTTCCATTGATGAAAAAATGATTCTTTCCTTGGCAAAACATTTGCGACCCTTCGAGATCGTCGACCTCGGTGCAATGACTACCAATTTCTCAGGTAAAAAGGAATTATCTTTATCAATGGCAATTATTGCTTTCAGTAAAGAAAATATTCTGGATGCGCGGAATCTGTTTTCGATGGCACAGGAAAGTTTTGCCGCCGCACAGGTGCGAGTGCAAGGTGCCAGTACAGCCTATGATTATGCGAGGCAGGCATATCAAGCCAACCCCCTTGATGCTACAACCATCACTGCATCGGCCGAGGCCGAAATTGCCCGTAATGCCGCAGTTCAAGAAGCTGAAACTTTGCTGGCAAACTTGAGCCTGGCGCGTGGACGCAGCCATGTTCTTTCTGCAGGCAGCGGCACGCAGCAATTGTCTGCTGCGGAAAAAGAGCTGGAAACCTTGGCCATGCTATGGCGTGGCAATCCTTTTACTGCTGCCGAGGCAACCGGCCTGATTACCCTTGGCACGGAAAAAATTGGCGAACTTGTCGTTTCCCTTGCAAAAAATCTGCCTTATCCAACAGTCGAGGAATTTGTTCAGTCGTTTGCGCAATCTGCATTGGGCCAGGCTGGCTACATCCTGGAGTGGGACAATGAGCAGCGCCTGCTCGAAATCGTCGATGAAAACCAGGCAGTCCATCAAGCACAGTGTGCACTGGAAGAGGCGATTGCCCGGCATGCAGCGCAGCCTGGCGCAGAAAGCGACGCTGCGCTGCAGCTGGCCAGGGAAGGTTTGGCACAAGCCCTTGCGCCGGGTGCTCAAGGAACCGGCAATCCGCTGACATTCGAAACGGCAATGAAGGCCAAGGCATCCGCACTGGCTTTTTGTTGGCTACCCCAGATGCTGCATGCCAATCCGGAGCCGGCGTGGTCGACAATGTTCCACGAACAGTCCTTGCTCGAGTGGACAACGCTGCTGCTCAAGCTCGAGACCCAGGGACTTGGCGCACTGGCAGCGCAAGAACAGCAAGCTTACCTGGCCATGATCAACCAGGTTCTGGCCGCGTCGGACGAATTCGAAAGTCAAAAGAAAACCCTGGTTGCGACACTGGCGAGCGATTTCGGCAAGCTGGTACCCGGGCACAATGTGGATACGGCCTTGCGCCTGTTGCAAACGTTTCTGGCTGAAATGCCGGAGCAGGGAAGCAACATCTTCTTGCGGCTGTTACGCACCTTTCCGGAAATTGCCTCGGTTCACACCAAGGTCGCACTCCTGCGCCAGTTTGAGCACCGCAGGGACGCGCAGGCGAGCGTTGAACAGGGTATTGCAGTCATTCGCATCATCAAATATTGCCAGTCGGCCGGCATCAATTTCACCAGTAACGCGCATGCACAGGCCTACAAGCAATTCGTAGCCGGACTCGCCGAAGCGACCCGGACTGAAAAGGCCAGTGCCTATCAAGCCTTGCTGGAAGAATATCCGCATTTGAGTCACTCACGGCATTTCGATATCAACGCCAACGAGGCGCTGGCGGCGCTGATGATGACCTTGGTTGGTTCGCTTTTCACCACTACCCTTGGCGGGTTGGCCGGGATCCTGATTGGCATGGCACACTCATTTGCCGGCAACGGAAACCTGTTCAAGGATATCGGCATCAGCGCCGCTGTCGGTTCAGGCATCCCTGGTGTCGTACTGACTGGTGCGGCAGTCAAGGTATTGAAACGCCCGCCCAGCGTCCACGACGCCGCCTTCAAAGCATTGTTGGGCGATCTCGATGTCTGTTCAGGTTTGGAAGCGAATGCCGACCAGGAATCAAGCCAGGCCGCCGCAGAGGCGTTGGCGGAGATGGCGCCGCTCTGGCAATCTGTATGGCATGCATTTGGGGGGTTTGATCGCAGACAAAAAGCCGGCCTGCTTGGTTTGTACATCCAGCAGAACTTCGTTGTGACGGCAAGGGACCATCATCGCTATGGTCTCGACGCAGACGATCTCGACGCCTTGCTGGAGCGTTTGGCGCCGGATGAAACGGCGCGAAATGCTCTGTTGTCCGTGCTGCCAGCGTTCTTGCCGGAATCGCCAAACAAACCGCTGCTGCATATGGGCGCAGCCAGAATGCTGCAGTGTGCACTCGCGTTTGCCTCGCCAGCGCAAAAACAACGTGGACAAGCTGCCATTCTCGCTGCGCTCGATTATCAACCCGCAGCGTTGACAGCGTTGTTGTCTCCTGCGCAGTTAAGGACCCGGACCAGCCAGAAAGAACGTGACCAGGCAGAAGCAATTCGAATCCAGATTGTGCGAGACATCGGGTTGGAAGATGAAGCATCCCGATTGGAGCAGGGCTCGTACGGCATCGGCGGCTCGGATGAATATCTGGCTCAGGAGCATTTGCCTCTGGTGGTTAACCGTGGAATGCCGCGAGCCGGTGCCTCCAGGTCATCGAGTTCGCTCTCGGTTGTCGCTGACGGTCTCGCAAGATCCTTGGTTACCGAACCAGTTGAAGAACTGTTTACGATCGGAAGTGACGCGGGTAGCGATGAGTCGGAAGACCGTCCCTGATAATGTTTCGGAGCTTGCACGGCGATGGAAGTACCGTAGAGAAAGGTGATGGCGCGCCGGTTTGCGAATTAGAGAATTTTACGAACGGGGCGGCTTGGTGTTTCGGACAAGCCTGGGCTGGTTGCTTGGGTCCAGACTACGGTATTTGAATAGACGCTTGTTTGCATGCATCGCATCCATCAACGGCTGGTTGAGATTTACAGTCAATGTCCTTCCATTGTTATCCATGATTGTTTCACGTGGAACAATCGTCCCCATCGACGGCCGGATGGTGTCTTGGCTATATATTCAGGCGCCCAATCACTTCACCGCTTGTTTCACGTGGAACAAAACGGCCAAGATTTACAGGCTTTGGTTCGCCGGCACCAAAAAGCACTTATAATTTCGCCTCTGTCACCCCCCAGCAGGATGCACGCCATGGACTATCCAAATGAATTTGATGTCATCGTTGTCGGTGGCGGTCATGCCGGCACGGAAGCGGCCCTCGCTGCAGCGCGCATGGGGCAGAAAACCCTGCTGTTGACCCACAATATCGAGACCTTGGGCCAGATGTCCTGCAATCCGTCGATCGGCGGCATTGGAAAAGGTCATCTGGTCAAGGAAGTCGATGCAATGGGCGGTGCAATGGCACTGGCCACTGACGAAGCCGGCATCCAATTCCGCATACTGAATTCTTCCAAGGGACCGGCAGTGCGCGCCACGCGCGCCCAGGCCGATCGCATTTTGTACAAGCAAGCAATCCGCTCACGCCTGGAAAACCAGCCAAATTTGTGGCTGTTTCAACAGGCAGTCGATGACTTGATGGTCGAGGGTGATCGCGTGGTTGGCGCAGTCACCCAAGGAGGCATCCGCTTTCGCAGCCGAACGGTGGTCCTGACGGCGGGTACTTTTCTTGACGGAAAAATCCATGTGGGCCTGAACAATTTTTCGGCAGGCAGGGCAGGTGACCCGCCGGCCATTTCGCTGTCGGCACGTTTGAAGGAATTGAAACTGCCACAAGGACGCTTGAAAACCGGTACACCGCCGCGCATCGATGGCCGCAGCATCGACTTTTCGCGTATGGAAGAACAGCCGGGCGATCTCGATCCCGTGCCGGTATTTTCGGTGCTGGGTAACGCATCCATGCATCCGCGCCAATTGCCCTGCTGGATTACCCATACCAATGAGCAGACGCATGACATCATCCGTAGTGGACTGGACCGCAGCCCGATGTATACCGGTGTCATCGAAGGCGTTGGGCCACGGTATTGTCCTTCGATCGAAGACAAGATCCACCGGTTTGCCGGCAAGGCTTCACACCAGATTTTCCTGGAACCGGAAGGCTTGACCACCAACGAGTTTTACCCTAACGGTATCTCGACCAGCCTGCCATTCGATATCCAGCTGGCGCTGGTGCGCTCCATGCAGGGACTGGAAAATGCCCATATCCTGCGTCCGGGCTATGCCATTGAGTATGACTACTTCGACCCACGCGGCTTGAAGGCGTCGATGGAAACCCGTGCCATCCAGGGCTTGTTCTTTGCCGGCCAGATCAATGGCACAACCGGTTACGAAGAAGCCGCAGCCCAGGGCATGCTGGCCGGCTTGAATGCCGCCTTGATGTCCAGGGAGCAGGCAGCCTGGACCCCTGGGCGCGATGAAGCCTATCTCGGCGTGCTGGTCGATGACCTGGTGACCCAGGGTGTGCTGGAGCCTTACCGCATGTTTACCAGCCGGGCCGAGTACCGGCTCTCGCTGCGGGAAGATAATGCCGACCTGCGCCTGACTGAAATCGGCCGCAAGCTGGGATGTGTCAGCGATGCCCAGTGGGCACTGTTCGAGACCAAGCGCGAAGCCGTTGCGCTGGAACTGGAACGCCTGCGTTCCACGTGGGTGAGTCCGCGCATCGTGGCGCAGGCAGAAAGCGAGCGGGTGCTGGGCAAGGCCATGGAGCATGAATACTCGCTGGCGGAATTGCTGCGCCGCCCCGGCATTGGCTACGACAAGCTGATGGAATTGCGCAGCATCGATGGCCGCCGCTTCGATGCCGACACGCCACTGGCGCCGGAAGTGCGCGAGCAGATCGAGATCCAGCTCAAGTATGCCGGCTATATTGATCGCCAGGCCAAGGAGGTCGAGCGCCATGAACATTTTGAAAAACTGAAATTGCCGGCAACCCTGGACTACCTTGCTGTCGCCGCCTTGTCGATGGAAGTACGGCAGAAGCTCAACAAGCACCGGCCGGAAACCCTGGGGCAGGCCTCACGCATTGCGGGCGTGACCCCGGCAGCAATCTCGCTTTTGCTGGTGCATTTGAAAAAGGGCGGTTTCAAGGAGTTTGCCACATTGCCTGCGGACGCACTGGCTGCCACCGGCACCGCCGCCACCAACGAGGCAGCAGCATGAAAACCGGCATGGCACACGGCACAAGCGCCCAAACCCGGTTTGCACGCAGGATGGCACAGCGATGAGCGACTTCGACCGTCACGCGCTGACACAACAATTGCGCACGGGCGTGGCACAACAAGCCGTGCCACTGGCATCGGCGCAAATCGAGCGCCTGATCGATTACCTGGCGTTGCTGGCAAAGTGGAACCGTACCTACAACCTCACTGCCGTGCGCGATCCGGTGCAGATGGTGACGCAGCATTTGCTCGATTCGCTGGCCATCCTGCCGGCGTTCGCCAATGCCGGCAATGTGCTTGACGTCGGATCCGGCGGCGGACTGCCAGGCATGGTGTTGGCCATCTGGGCCGAGACTGCCAACCCGGCCATGCGTATTTCGATGATCGATACGGTCAACAAGAAGACCGCGTTTCTCACCCAGGTGAAAGGGGAGCTGGGCCTGGCCAATGTGACTGTACTGACCGGACGCGTCGAGCAACTCGATGTTCAGCAAAAATTCGATGTCATCACCTCGCGGGCCTTTGCCGACCTGGCTGATTTCGTCAACTGGTCGCAGCACCTGCTGGCCGAGGGCGGCCGCTTCATTGCCATGAAAGGCGTGCAGTCGGATGAAGAAGAAGCAGGGCTGCCGGCTGGCTGGGCCATCACGAACAGGATGCCATTGACCGTGCCAGGCCTGGAGGCCGAGCGTCACTTGCTGGTCATCGAACGTCGTTGATTCAGTCGATACACAAACCAGAAAAGAATTCATGGCAAAAATATTTTGTGTGGCGAATCAAAAGGGTGGGGTGGGCAAGACCACCACGGCAGTCAACCTCGCTGCGGCACTGGGCCAACTCAAGCAGCGCGTATTGCTGGTCGACCTCGATCCGCAGGGCAATGCCACCATGGGTGCGGGCATCAACAAGTCGGAGCTGACGGCGTCGATCTATGAAGTCCTGCTGGGCATGTCGGATGTGAAGACTGCGCGCAAGACGTCCGAATCCGGCAAGTTCGATGTGCTGCCAGCCAACCGCGAACTGGCCGGTGCCGAAGTGGAAATGGTGGAGCTGGACAATCGCGAAAAGCGCCTGAAGGATGCCTTGCTGGAAGTCGACGCAGAGTATGACTTCATGCTCATCGATTGTCCGCCGGCATTGTCGATGCTGACACTGAATGGCTTGTGCGCGGCGCATGGCGTGATCATCCCGATGCAGTGCGAATACTATGCACTGGAAGGTTTGTCGGACTTGGTCAACACCATCAAGAAGGTGCATGCAAAGCTGAATACCGAATTGAAGATCATCGGCTTGTTGCGCGTGATGTTCGATCCGCGCATGACGCTGTCGCAGCAGGTCTCGGCACAGCTGGAACAGCATTTTGGCGACAAGGTGTTCAAGACCATCATTCCGCGCAATGTGCGCCTGGCGGAGGCGCCGTCATATGGATTGCCCGGCGTGACATTCGACCCGGCCTCGAAAGGGGCGCAGGCCTACATTGCGTTTGGTGCCGAAATGGTGGCGCGCATCCAGACCTGGTAATGCTGCCTGCGTGTGGTGAAAACATTTGCATGGCGCCGCAGTTGCAGAAGACGCCGATGGTTAGCCCATGCCGGACAGGGGCTCGGTTGCAGCACCGCAGCCACATCGGTTTGATCGCTGC
Source organism: Janthinobacterium lividum (assembly GCA_050954505.1). Classification (GTDB taxonomy): domain Bacteria; phylum Pseudomonadota; class Gammaproteobacteria; order Burkholderiales; family Burkholderiaceae_D; genus JAQGMO01. The sequence goes on along the minus strand of JBPBPY010000260.1, from coordinate 3,699 downwards.
AGACAATTTTAATTAAAAGAAATAAATCATGGTAACCAAGAAAAAAGGCGGCCTGGGCCGCGGCCTCGACGCATTGCTGGGCGCAGCTGATATCAACGATCCAGCGCTGGCTGTGAGCGGTGCGCCATCGGTGCTGCCGGTCACCGTCATGCAGGCGGGCAAATACCAGCCGCGCACACGCATGGATGAAGGTGCGCTCAACGAGCTGGCGGCATCGATCAAGTCGCAGGGACTGCTGCAAGCCATCCTGGTGCGGCCGATCGCGGCGGGCGACGGCGTGGAGCGGTATGAAATCATTGCCGGTGAACGGCGTTTCCGTGCTGCGCAAATTGCCGGCCTGACGGAAGTGCCGGTGATGGTGAAAGCGGTCGACGATCATGCGGCTGCCGCCATGGCACTGATCGAAAACATCCAGCGCGAAGATTTGAATCCGTTGGAAGAAGCGCAGGGCATTCACCGCCTGATCGCCGACTTCGACTTCACCCATGAGCAGGCCGCCGGCGCCGTTGGCCGCTCGCGAAGTGCGGTGTCGAACCTGCTGCGGCTGCTGAATTTGGCGGGACCGGTCCAGACGATGCTCATGGCCAGCGACATCGACATGGGCCATGCACGGGCCTTGCTGGCAGTGGACGCGGCAACCCAGATCAACCTGGCCAACCAGATCGTCGCCAAACGACTTTCGGTACGTGAAGCGGAGAAACTGGTCGTGCGTACCACGGCTGAACAAAGCACCGGCGAGCGCGCACCAGTGCCCGGCCGGGAAAAGTCGCGCGACATCGTGCGCCTGGAAGAACAGCTTTCCGATGCGCTGGCGGCAAATGTCAGCATCAAGATGGGCAACAAGCAGCGTGGCCAGCTGATCATCGATTTTTCCGACCTGGAAAATCTGGATGGCATTATTGCCAGATTGCACATCGGTGAAGCGTTGTCACAATAACATCGCACCAACACGGTTCAATCTGCCAAAGTAGTGTGTCAGCGACATCGAACTGATTGATTCATTTGGTGTTTTACTGATCAGCAATCGTTTGACGGAACGAACGTAAAACCTTTATAATCCCGTGGCTTTGGCAACACGCACCATCTTATTGCACCAACCCGGTTTTCACCTCGGCCCGTAGCAAGACGCGAATGCGCGGCACGGGTTGCATGAATTTGGACAGGCATGTTTCATCTCGTCCTCTTGCAACTTGCGACCACGATTATTACCGCGCTCATTGCCGGGCTGATCTCTGGCTCGCCCGCGTTGATTTCCGCGTTGCTGGGCGGCCTGTGCTGTGTCGTGCCGAATGCCCTGTTTGCTGTGCGGCTGTTTGCCAGCGCGCAAAAAGGAGCAGCCAATCCGGTGACATTTTTCTTTGGCGAATTGATCAAGATTGCTCTGACCATTGCGGCCCTTGGCGCGGTGGTGTGGTTGTACCGCGATTTGAACTGGCTGGCGCTGATCGCCGCTTTCATCGTGGCCCTGAAAAGTTACATCTTTCTATTATTTAGGCACTGACATGGCGACAGAACTGGCGGAAGGCGTAGCGCATGGCGCGGCACACGCACCAACCCCCTCCGAGTATATCGTGCATCATCTCGGGCACTTTTCGACTTCGCATCAAGCAAAGATCGTCGACTTTTCGATCATCAACATGGACACCGTGTTCTGGTCGGTATTCTGCGGTGTGGTTGGCTGCCTGTTGATGTGGCTGGCCGCGCGCCGCGCCACCGCTGGTGTGCCGGGCCGTTTCCAGGCCTTCGTCGAAATGATCGTCGAGATGGTCGAGAACCAGTCGAAAGCCATCGTCTCGCATGGCAACCGCGCATTCATCGCGCCGATGGCGCTGACCGTCTTCATCTGGGTTGCCCTGATGAACTCGCTCGACTTCCTGCCGGTCGACATGTTCTCCAGCGCGTTCCACTACCTTGGCCTCGACAATGTGTTCCCGCACCATCGCGTGGTGCCGACTGCCGACTTGAACGGCACCATGGGTATTGCCCTGGGCGTGCTGGCGATGATGCTGTACTACAGCGTCAAGATCAAGGGCTTCGGCGGCTGGATGCATGAATTGTTTGCCGCACCGTTCGGCATCTGGATGGCGCCATTCAATCTGCTGCTCAACATCATCGAATACGCAGCCAAGACCGTTTCGCTGGGCATGCGGTTGTTCGGCAACATGTACGCTGGTGAACTGTTATTCCTGTTGATCGCACTGCTCGGTTCCATGGCCACCACCTTCGGTTTTGTCGGCCATGTGATTGCCGGCTCGCTCTGGGCGATCTTCCATATCCTGATCGTGCTGCTGCAGGCATTCATTTTCATGATGCTCACGCTGGTATACATCGGCCAGGCGCACGAAGGCCACTGATCGAAAGATCGTGGGTTGGGAACGGTTGGCGGGTTGGCGAGATCGGCAAACGTTAGTAGCATCAGCAGTTTCGTAATATTTCGTTTTTGATTTTTATATTTTTAAATAACCTTGAAGGATTAGACATGACTGACGTCTCATTTGTAGCTTTGGCTTGCGGCTTGATCATTGGCCTGGGTGCTATCGGCGCCTGCCTCGGTATCGCCATCATGGGTGGTAAATATCTGGAAGCCTCGGCTCGTCAGCCTGAATTGATGAACACGCTGCAAACCAAGATGTTCCTGCTGGCCGGTCTGATCGATGCTGCATTCCTGATCGGTGTTGGTATCGCCATGCTGTTCGCATTCGCCAATCCGTTCGTTGCACGCTGATCCAGCCTGCACATTCTCAAGCTAGCGGACGTTCGCGTCCGGCACTCGTAACACCGAGAAGGGAAATACCGTGAACTTAAATGCGACATTGTTTGCGCAGTTCGTGGTCTTCTTCATCCTGGCAGGCTTCACGATGAAATTCGTGTGGCCGCCATTGATGAAAGCGCTCGACGACCGCGCGCAAAAGATCACTGAAGGACTGGCTGCGGCAGACCGCGGCAAGGCCGAGATGGCTGCCGCCGAAAAACGCGCATCGGCCGAGCTGGCCAGTGCCCGCGACGAAGGCCAGAAGCGCATCGGCGAAGCCGAAAAGCGCGCGCTGATCATCATCGACGAAGCCAAGAAATCGGCAACCGAGGAAGCTGCGCGTATCCTGGCAAATGCCAAGGCGGACGCCGAGCAGCAAGTGACCAAGGCACGCGAAACACTGCGTGGTGAAGTCGCTGCGCTGGCTGTCAAGGGTGCAGAGCAGATCCTGAAGCGTGAAATCAACCCGGCTGCCCATGCCGAGTTGTTGAATCAACTGCAGACTGAGCTGTAATCATGGCGGAACTCGCAACCATTGCACGTCCGTATGCTGAAGCGCTGTTCCGCGTGGCCAAGGCCGGCAATTTGCCAGCCTGGTCCGAACTGGTTTCTGAAATGGCGCATGTCGCATCAAATCCTGAAGTCCAGGGTCTGGCGCATAACCCGAAACTCTCCGACCAGCTGGTCGGCGAAACGTTTTCCAGCCTGCTGAAGTCACCGCTCAACGCTGAAGCGAAAAACTTCATCGCCATGCTGGTGGAAAATGGCCGGCTGTCGCTGCTGGCAGATATTGCCGTCCAATTCCAGGCCTTGAAAAATGCCCAGGAAGGCGCAGCAGATGCAGAAATCTTCAGTGCATTCGATTTATCGGCGCGACAGGTGCAGCAAGTTGTCGCCGTGCTGGAAAAGAAATTCGGCCGCAAGATCAATCCGACCGTGACCGTGGA
>JBPBPY010000250.1:0-19309 GCA_050954505.1 Janthinobacterium lividum | reverse complement strand
AAGTCATGGGCCACGCCGCCGGTCAGTTGGCCAATGGCTTCCATTTTCTGCGCCTGGTGCAGCGCTGCCTGGCTCAGCCGCAACTCCTCTTCACGCTGGCGCAGCGATTCGAAGGCCGCGTCGCGTTCCAGGCGGGCGAGATAGGCGCCCGTATGGTAGCGCACGCGCGCTTCGACTTCCCTGCGGTCCGGCCACTTCACCATGTAGTCGTTGGCACCAAGGGCAAAGGCGCGCGCCTTGACTTCGGCATCGTCCTCGGACGACAGCAGGATGATCGGGATGTGGCAGGTGTCGTGCTGGGCCCGCAGCATCTGGATCACCTCGAAACCGTTGGTGCCGGGCATGCGCAAGTCGACGATCACGGTCGTGGCGCCGACTTCGCGGCAGAGCTCGACAGCCAGGTGGGCACGGTGGTCATAACGCAGCGTGAAGTCCAGGCCATTCCCCAGCCTGTAGCCAATCAAGTCCTCGGCAACGGTTTCATCATCGATGAGCAGGACGGAACAGGTAAAAGGAGCAGAAGGAATCATGGGCAAAGGTGACGTGGGGACGTGTGAACGTGTGAACGTGGGCCGTGGCGTCATGGAAACCGGGACGTTGGCCTGAATGGATTTTACCTTAACCGCTTGCGCCGCATTCCCACCGCATTCCCACCGCATTCCAGCACGTGCCAAGCCAACGGGACGGCGACCATCGCCCGATAAAACTTGCCAAGGTTGCGCTAGACCAAAGCCAGGGGAATCGCCCTGAATATTCACTGTGTGGGGAGAAGGTTCGGGCGACTTTCGGCAACTTTGATAGTACTATTCACTGGCACCCATTTTTGCAACATTTTGGCATCCCAACGGTTCCTGACCGATCACCAAGAATTGTATGATTTCCACTCAAAACAGCGTTACCAACGCATTCCTGTCCACGGGCATCGCCGGTCTGGACAATATCCTCGGCGGTGGATTGACCAAAGAACGCCTGTACCTGCTCGAGGGTGACCCTGGCGCCGGCAAGACCACCATCGCACTGCAATTCCTGATTGAAGGCGCCCGGCGCGGCGAGCGCGTACTCTACATCACGCTGGCTGAAAACGCCGTCGAGCTGCAGGCCGTGGCTGCCTCGCATGGGTTTTCCATGGACGGCGTGACGGTGCATGAAGTCATCCCGCATGAGAATATCCTCGACAGCGATGAACAATATACCGTCTTCCATCCCTCCGAAGTCGAACTCAGCGAAACCAACAAGCTGATCCTTTCCGAGATCGAAACCATCCAGCCCAGCCGGGTGGTGCTCGACTCGCTGTCGGAACTGCAGCTGCTTTCGGGCAGCGCCCTGCGCTACCGCCGCCACGTGCTGGCCTTGAAACAGTATTTTTCCAAACGGGCTTGCACCGCCTTGTTCCTCGATGACAAGACCGCCATCAGCGGCGACCAGCAGGTGCGCAGCATTGCCCACGGCGTGATCTCGCTGCAGCACACCGAGTCGGAATATGCCGCCGAGCGGCGCATTGCCCGCATTGTCAAATACCGCGGTGTGGCATTCCGGCGCGGGCCGCATGACTATTCGATCATTACCGGCGGCGTGGTGGTGTATCCGCGCATCGTCGCCGCCGAAACCCGCGAGCTGAAAAAACGCGCGCAGGTGCAAAGCGGCCTGGCGGCGTTCGACCTGCTGCTGGGCGGCGGCATTGAAGCCGGTTCCAGCACGCTGATCTCGGGTCCTCCAGGCACCGGCAAATCCAGCCTTGCCGCACAATTCGTCAAGGCCATCACCCAGCGTGGCGAACGCGCAGCGATGTTCCTGTTCGAAGAATCGTTCAACACCCTGCTCAACCGGGCCGAGGGCATTGGCATGGACTTGCGCTCGCCGTATGAATCGGGGCTGCTGAATGTGCGCCAGATCGATCCGGCCGAACTCTCGCCGGGGGAGTTTACCCATGCCGTCTGCAAGGCGGCCGATGACGGTGCAAAAGTGGTGGTCATCGACAGTTTGAACGGCTACCTCAATGCCATGCCGGAAGCCAAATTCCTCAATACCCATCTGCATGAAGTCCTGACCTACCTGGGGCAACGCGGCGTGGTCACGCTGCTGATCGGCGTACAGCATGGCATCGTCGGCGCCATGACCACCGGCATCGACGTCAGCTACATGGCAGACAATGTCCTGATCCTGCGCTACTTCGAGGCCCGCGGTTCGGTGGAAAAAGCCATTTCGGTGTTCAAGAAACGCGGCAGCCGGCATGAAACCACCCTGCGCCGCTTCAGCATCACCCCCCAAGGCATTGAAGTTGGCCGGGTCCTCGACAACTTCCAGGGCGTGCTGACCGGTGTGCCGATCCTGATCGACGAGCCAGAGCTCGTCGTGCCGGTGCGCATGCCGCAAAGCGACGCCGTCCTGTGAACCAGGACGCGCTCGGCGAATCTGTCAAGACTGCGACGACCGAATGCCGAGTGCTGATCTTTGCACCCATCGGCAAGGATGGCAACCTGGTGGCGAGCACCTTCAGGGGCGCCGGCATCGATTGCCTGATCTGCAGCAGCCTGGCCGAGATCAATGAGGAAATCCGCAAGGACGTTGGCGCCCTGTTCATCGTCGACGACGTTCTGACACCAGACTTCCTGGCGATGATCTCGCGCTTTCTGTCGATCCAGCCCACCTGGTCCGACCTGCCTATCCTGGTGCTGAGCAAGAACGACCTCGATTCATTCAACCTGAAAGGCGTTTCCCACCAGCTCGGCAACCTGACTCTGCTGGAGCGGCCGGTGCGGCGCGCAATTCTGGTCAGCGCCGCCCGCTCGGCGCTGCGCGCACGCAAGCGCCAATACGAGATGCGCGACGTCGACCGCCGCAAGGATGAATTCCTGGCCATGCTGGCGCACGAACTGCGCAACCCGCTGGCGCCCATCAGTGCGGCAGCCGATCTGCTGCAGGTGATGGCTCCGGAAGAAAACCGCGTCAGGACCACCAGCAAGATCATTGCCCGCCACGTCAGGCACATGTCGGAACTGATCGACGACCTGATGGATGCCTCGCGCGTCACCCAGGGCCTGGTGACGCTGGAAAAAGACGTGCTCGATGTGAAAAAGATCTTTGCCGACGCGGTCGAACAATCGCGCCCGCTGATCGAAAAACGCCGCCATCGTTTCGGCGTTGAAATTTCACCAGATGCAGCCTACATCCTCGGCGACCAGAAACGTCTGATCCAGGTGCTTACCAACCTGCTCAACAATGCCGCCAAATACACGCCGGAAGGCGGTGTCATCGATTTGCGGCTGGAAGTCGATGATGCCTTCGTCACCTTCATCGTTGCCGACAACGGCATCGGCATGGCGCCGGAATTGCTGCCGCTGGCATTCCAGTTGTTCGTGCAGGCGGAACGAACGCCCGATCGTTCGCAAGGCGGACTGGGAATCGGCCTGGCTCTGGTCAAGAGCCTGGTGGAACTGCACCGCGGCACTGTCAGCGTGAAAAGTGCCGGCATTGACCAAGGCAGCGAATTCACCGTGCGCCTGCCGCGGCTGGCCGAAGCGGACCTGCCGATGATGGAAAGCACCGATACGGTTGCCGCCAATGTCCGCAAGCATTTGCGCATCATGGTGGTCGACGACAATGTCGATGCCGCGGTCCTGCTGTCGATGTACCTTGAAGCGGCGGGGCATGTGGTGATGGTCGAGCACACCTCGGCCAACGCGCTGCGCCGTGGCCTGGAAGAGCGGCCCGACGTCTTCCTGCTCGATATCGGTTTGCCCGACATGAACGGCAACGAGCTGGCCAGGCTGCTCAAGGCGCAGCCCGAGACCTCGAAGGCACTTCTCATTGCCATTACCGGCTATGGCCAGGCACAGGATCGCAACAGCACTGCGCAAGCCGGGTTCGCACATCACTTCGTCAAACCGGTGGATACCGCCAGGCTGGCCCAGGCCTTGATGACGCATTCGCAACGTGCCCAGGAAGCGGCGCAGTAGAGCGCTGCAAGGCCAGGCCGGCGACCAGCCGGCAGCCTGCACCGTACAGGCTGGAGAGGCAGGCCTGAGGTTCTATGGTGCCGGCGCCTGGATCTGTTCGCCGGTCAGGTTGCGCAGGAAAGCTTCGAACATCAGCACGGTCCACAACGATGCACTGTAGTCGCGCCGGCCCGACAGATGCTGTTCCACCATTTCCTCGAGAAAGCGCATGTCGAAAATGCCGGTCTGCGCCAGCGTCGGTCCCAGCACCGACAGGCGCAGGCGATCCTTGAGCGGACCACGCAGCCAGCGTGCCAGTGGAATCGAGAAACCCATCTTGTCGCGATACAGGATATCGTCCGACAGCAAGGGCTCCAGGCTTTTCTTGAGGATGTATTTGCCCTGCTGTCCCTTGAGCTTCAGCGCCGAAGGAATGCTCGAGGCCCATTCAACGAACTGATGGTCAAGCAAGGGCACACGCACCTCGAGCGCATGGGCCATGCTGGCGCGGTCGACCTTGGTCAAAATGTCGCCAGGCAGCCAGGTTTTCAGGTCCAGGTACTGCAGCAGCGACAGCGGATCGTCGGTGGGCGAGTTTTTTGCATGCCCGGTGAAGACCTCGATGGCGCGGTAACCCTGCAGGCGGGTCTTGAACGCGCTGCTGAAAAGCTGCTTGCGCACCCGGTCCGGCATGACGGCCACGCCATGGAAGTAACCTTCCACCAGATCGCGCGACAGTGCTTCGAAGGTGGTCTTGGCACGAAACACCTGCGGTGCCCAATCCGCTTTCGGATACACCTGGGCAAGGAAACCGAACACCGGCTTGCGTACGCCCAAGGGCAACAGCGAACGCACTTTCTGCTCGGCCATGGCATATTTGTAGCGCCGGTAGCCGGCGAAGTTTTCGTCACCGCCGTCGCCGGACAAGGCAACGGTGACCCGTTTGCGCGCCAGCTCGCAGACCCGGTAGGTGGGGATGGCGGAACTGTCGGCATACGGCTCATCGTACAAGGCCGCCAGCGTATCGACCAGGCCGTAATCCTCCGAGGACACTGTTTCGGTGTAATGCTCGGTGTGGTATTGCTGCGCCACCTGGGTGGCATATTTCGATTCATCGTAGGCCGGGTCATCGAAGGCAATCGAACAGGTCGAGACCGGTTTGTCATCGAGGCCGGCCATCATCGCCACCACTGCGCTGGAGTCGACACCGCCCGAAAGGAAGGCCCCCAGCGGTACGTCGGCAATCAGGTGACTCTTGATGGCATCGCGCATCTGCACCGTCAATTCCTCTTCGACCTCCTGCTCCGACATCGGCGGCGCCGGCTTGAACGGCACATCCCAGTACTGCTGCTGTTGCGCCTGCCTGCCGCTGGCGTCGAGCTTGAGCGTGTGGCCTGGCAACAGCTTGAATGCACTGCTGAAGATGGTCTTCGGTTCCGGCACATAGCCAAATGCAAAATAGTCTTCCACCGCGCGCGGGTCGAGTTCGCGCGACAGCTCCGGAAACGCCATCAAGGCCTTGAGTTCGGAGCCGAACAGGAACAGGCCGTTGGGCAGGTAGGCGCAGTACATCGGCTTGATGCCCAGCCGGTCGCGCGCCAGGAACAGCGACTGTTTGTTGCGGTCCCAAATGGCAAAGGCGAACATGCCGCGAAAGCGCGGCACGCAGGCTTGGCCCCATTCCTCCCAGGCGCGCACGATGACTTCGGTATCGCAGCGCGTACGGAATTTGTGCCCCAGTGCGCGCAACTCGTCCATCAGTTCGAGAAAATTGTAGATCTCGCCATTGAACACCACCACCACGCTGCCGTCATCGTTGAACATCGGCTGCAAGCCCGAGGCCAGGTCGATCACCGACAGGCGCCGATGGCCGAAACCCAGGCCGGGTTCGAGAAATACATCGCCTTCCACCGGGCCGCGGTGAAACTGGGTTTCATTCATCCGCACCAGCATCTCGCGGTCGAGTTCGCGCTTTCCGCGCAGGTCAAAGATGCCGACTATTCCACACATGGTTTGATGGCTTTCATTGAGGAGATCGAGGGTCGCTGCCGTGCGGGTTGGCTGGCGGCTCGACTGGCGTCCCGTCGCGCCTGGCCGGCGCGCCAACCCGCTTGCGCAGGCATAGTGCATCATAGAGTGCAGCATAGCCTGCCACCATGGCGGTGATGCTGTTGTCGCGCACCACGCGCGCGCGCCCGGCCGCACCATGGTTCATTGCCAGCGACGGCTGCAGGTAATAATCGGCCAGTGCGGCAGCCAGCGCAGCGGGATCGCTGGCCGGCACCAGCGTGCCGTTTTCATGGTCGCTGACCACTTCGGGAATGCCGCCCACGCGGGTGGCGACAATCGGCAGGCCGCAGGCCATCGCTTCAAGGATCGTCACCGGCGTGCCTTCGGCGATCGAGGACATGGCAAACACGGAGAACGAGCGCATGAGTTCGGCAATATCGGTGCGCGCGCCAGGCAGCGCGACGAAGTCGTCGAGTCCGGCATCGTGAACCTGGCGCTTCAAGGCCGGCAGCAAGGGACCGTCGCCGACGATCATCAGGCGCAGTGGCGACTGTGCTGCCGGCAACGCCGCGCGCAGCGCGATGAATGCCTTGACCAGGCCGCTGTGGTCCTTGACGTCCTGGATGCGGCCTACCGTGCCGATAAGGTACTGGCCGTCCGGCGCCGGCCATGGCAATGCAGCGGCCGGGCCTGGCGCGCAGGCGGGAGAAAAATGATCGGTATCGACACCATTGTTAATGACCTGGTTCTTGCTGTCGGCCACGCCAATGACTTCCTTGAGCCAGCGCTGCAGGTCAGCCGAGACCGGCACGTAGGCGTCGACAAAGCGGTCGACCGCACGCCGCAGTGCATTGTGTTTTTTATTCTTGCCTTCCGGGTCGCCGGCATCGCGTCCATGCTCTGCATGAATGCGTACCGGCACCCCGGCCAAGGCAGCGGTGACGTTGTACTCCAGCGCCGACAGGTTATAGGTGTGGACAATGGCCGGGCGCAGCCGGCGCAGCAGTTGCCAGAATTTTCGGTGCGTGGCCAAGCCCAGACCGGGAGGTTTGTCCAGCGATACCAGCTCGACATCGCTGCGGCCGAGCCGGGCGGCAAATGCCGGGTTGTAGTCGGTCAGGCAGACGATCATGTGGCGGTAGCGCTCGGCGGGCATGCGGTTGATGCATTGCGCCACCAGCGTTTCCAGTCCGCCGAAATCGAAGCGGTGCAACAGATGCACCACCAGCGGCGCCTGGCTTGAACGCAGTCTCGAACCATTCATCAGCGCTGCCTGTTGGCGGCCAGCGTGGCATCCACCTGATCCAGGTTGGCCGCCAGGAAGGCGCGCATGGCCGTGCGCGCCACCTCGGGATTTTCATCGACTGGTGCATAGACCTGGATGCTGGCGCCGTCGTCACCGTGCATCAGCAGCCGCTCCTTGGCTTGCCACAGCTTGCCGAGATAATTGTTGGCGGTGTAGCGGCCATCGATCCAGTACCAGTCCCAGACCAGCAGCGCGCCGGAGTTGCCGCGTACACGGGTTTCCCGCAGCTGCAGTGTGCGCGCGCCCACGGTTTCGGTGCGCCCGGCGGAGCCGGTGGTGCGCCACGCTGCATGCTCACGCATGGCAATCATGTTCGAGGAACTGATCAGGCCACGTCCAAGCGGCGGGTTGCGGTAGTACAGCAGTACCAGGCCAACCTTGCGGCCCTGCTCCTGATAGGTTTGCTGCAAACTGGCGTTGGGCGTGAAAAACGCCGGCTTCCAGTCGGTAAACGCCGGCGCCGGCGCCGGCGCCCAGGCGGCCTTGAAGCCGGAAACCACTGCAGCAGGTGCATGGCCGGCGATGCGGTCCAGATAGCGTTCATACAAGGGCCACACCGCCATGCAGAGAAACGCCAGCAGCGCGGCACCGATGAAGCTGATGTTCGATACCGGCATGGCCGGGTTCGCGCCTCTGGCAACCGCAAACGGCGTAACCTCGTCGGCCGAACCGTCTTCGCGCCAGTAGCTGCCGATCCAGAACATCAGGAACATGACCACGCCAAAGAACAGCCAGCCATAGATGATGTGGTCGACACCGGTCGCCAGCTCCATGCCCGACAGATGGCCGATCATCACGATCATGTAGGCGCGCAGCCAGTTGGCGACGATGGGCACGATGATCGCCATGATGAAGAACACCAGGCGGCGCAGATTCGAGCGATACGTCAGATAGGCATACAGCAGGCCGAGGGTAATCGAGGCGATCAGGTAGCGCAAGCCGCTGCATGCTTCGACCACCGACCAGTTACCGGTTGGCAGGGAAAAATTGCTGCCCTCGCGCAGGACCGGAATGCCGGTGGCCTGCAAGGCCAGGACGGTGAAGTCGGCGGTGTAATTGATCAGCGGATCAACGAACACTTCGCCGAACGGCACGGCCAGCATCAGGAACAACAGCGGGAACAGCAAGGTCAGCGTGATGCGCCAGCCGAGCACGGCCAGAACCGTCAACGGCAGCATGGCAACGAAACTGTACTGGCGCACCACCTGGACGTCGGCCAGCTCGGCCAGCAGCCAGCCGAATCCACACGCCAGCAGCAACAGCATCGCCGGCCAGCATGGGACCGGATGCATGGTGGCCAGCACGGCGCGCCGCTTCCAGATCAGCCACAGCGAGATCGGCAGGATGATGTAGCCGTGGGCGAAGGTTTCGGAACTGTCCCAGATCGCCACCATCGAGCGCGCGGTGGCAAAGTAGATCAGCATTGGCGACAGCACCACCAGCAGGAAAACCATGGCCTTGACCAGGTTGAACTGCCTGCCCGGCGCTTGCACTGCAGCGCCGGACGTGGTCCTGCCCGCCAGTGCGCTGTCGTGCCCGTTGCCGTCCATCGTTGTTGCCGACTCGGGTGCCATCATGAAAGTGCCGCTTCGCGGCTGGCCGCTGTTTCGGCGCGCGTGCTGGATTGATTGAGGAGCATGTCGACCTTGGAAAGATTGCTGTCCCAGCCGTAGTCGGCGATGACCCTGGCACGCGCGGCCTGGCCGATCAAGGATGCCGCCGGGCCGGGATGGTGCGCCAATTGGCTGGATATCTGGGCGATGAATTCCTGCGCATCGCGCGCCAGCAGGAGTTCGACGGCCGGCTCGGCGCTGATGCCTTCAAGTGCCTGTGGCGAGACGATGACAGTTTTGGCCATCGCCATGGCTTCAAGCACCTTGTTCTGGATGCCGCGCGCAATGCGCAGCGGCGCCACCGCCAGGCTGGCAAACGCGATGTAGGGCCGCACGTCGTCGACCGTGCCGGTGACCACCACGCCGGGCAGCTTGCCCAGCGCCAGCACTTCTGCCGAGGGACGCGCGCCGACGATGTAGAAACGGGCCTGCGCATGCTGCTGCCGCACACTCGGAAACACGTCGCTGGCAAACCATTTCACGGCGTCGACATTGGGCCAATAATCCATGGCGCCGGTAAACACCAGTACCGGTGCAGCGGCGCTGCCGGTGTAGGGATTGTCGAAGCGGTGTGCAGGCGAAAAATAATCGGTATCGACGCCATTGTTGAAGTGGCCGATGCGGCTGGCACTCTCAGGCGCAAGCTGTTTGAACAGGCCGGCCTCGGCTTGCGAGACGAACAGCGAGGCATCGAATTCGACTGCCAGGGCCCGTTCATAATTGAGCAATTCCCTGCCCTCGCGGCGGTACAGCCACGACATTGGCCAGCGTTTGTTGGCAGCGTACTGCGCCCACTTGTCGGAATCGACATCGACAAAATCGCAGATGCGCAGCATGCCCTCGAAGCCGCCGGTGAATTGCGCCATGGCCGAGGAGAACACCACGGTCCTGGTGATCGCATGCCGCGCCACGACTTGCGAAACCCAGTCATTCATGGCGCCATCGCGGTAATAGTCCAGGCTCAACGGCCGTCCGGCGACCAGGCCGCCGAGACTGCGCAGCTTGGCCATGCGCGGATCGAGGCGCACGAAGGCGGTTTCGCCACACACTGCCTTGACCTTGTCGACATACTGCCAATCGTCGGGATCATCGACAAACGTTCCCAGATGCACCGTGTAGCGCTTGGCCAGATGCTTGAGCAAATGCCAGGACCGTATCTTGTCGCCCTTGTTGGGCGGATAGGGAATGCGGTGGGCGAGGAAAAGTAGATGCTCCACGCGGCTCAACCCAGGTTCTTGACGATGTGCGGTCCAATGGCGTTGGCCAGCCAGATCGGCATGCGCTGCCAGGTCTTGATCATCAATTGGTATTTCGGATTCAACGGATTGGTATCGGGGATGTCGGTCGACTTGTGCAGCTGGTATTCATAATGCAGCGGCGCAGCCTCGAAACCCCAGTTCTTCTTGAAGTCGAATGAACCGGTGCCAATCTTGCTGCGGCCAAAGTCGAAGATCCGGTAGCCACGGGTACAGCTGCGGCGCATCAGTTCCCAGTACATGAAGTCATTGCCGGCCAGCGCGCGCGCCGCCGGCATGCCGCCACCGTAATACGGCAGCACTTCGTCGCGAAAGTAGAAACTCATCACGCCAGCAACCAGCTCGCCATCCTTGGTGATGATCATCTGCTCGCAATCCTCGCCAAAGGTCGACTTGAGGAGCTTGAAATATTTTTTCGAAAACACCGGCGTGCCCAGGCGGTGCACGCTGGTGGAGTAAGCGGTGAAAAAGCGTTCGACATCGGCGTCGATGCTGCTTTCCAGACCTGCCTTGATGCCCTTGCGTACCATGGCGCGCTGCTTGCGCGGTATGGCGTTCATGTTGACTTCGGGGTCAGGGTCCATCTCCTTGCGGAAGGTGACGTACAGGTCCTTGCCCAGCCAGTCGCTGTGTTGCGGCTTGACGTTGTGGTACTCGAGATGGCCAACGCCAAGTTGCCGGGCCAGCGCCTGCGTCGTTTCATCGAGCATGTCGCGCGCCGCCTGGCTGCTTGCGGCAATTCCGCCATACACGCAAAACGGCAAGGAATTGAGCGAGTGGCCAAACAGCCGGCTCTTGATTTCCGCCAGCGGCAGCACGCCAACGATCTGGCCATCGGCCTCGGCGTAATAGAACCAGGTCTTGTGGCCAAAGGCGCGCTCGATGACATTCTGCCAGCCGGCACGATGGAAAAAGCTCGCTTCCGGACAGGCCAGCACATAGGCATCCCAGCGCGCCGCATCGGCCGGCGTCATCAGCTTGATTACCGGGATGGCCGTCGACGCCGGCGTCGCGGCTGCGCTTGCGCCGGGGCTGGTTCCAGTGGCAGGGACAGGCACGCCATTGCTGGCGGCAGGACGCTCCAGCGTCGTGTCGATCGGTGCACTCATGATTGGCCCAGGAAAATGCGATCCATCCGATCCCAGTGGAAATCACGGGTCAGGGCCTTGATGCGCGACTCCATGCGGCCCAGGTTGACGTAATGGCGGAAGCGGGTTTTCATGCCGATGTCCTGCTGGCGCGGCTGGCCCGGATCGAGTTCCCAGGGATGGAAATAGAAAATGCCTGATTGATGGTCTTGCTGGTTGACGCGATTGAGGAACCAGCGCGAAACTGCGTACGGGAAAAAGCGGAAATAGCCGCCGCCACCGGCCGGCAGATTCTTGTCCATCACCCGCACGGTCGTGATCGGCACTTCCAGCAGCCCGCCCTCGCCGTTGGGATAGAAGGCAAAACGCGGCGCATCGGGCATGCCGTAGTGGTCGTGGGCAATCGGATAGATGCTGGAACTGTAGCGATAACCGGCTGCGAACAGGGAGTCGAGTGCCCACATGTTTTTCGGGCCGATGGAAAAGCTCGGCGCACGGTAGCCGCTCACGCGCTGGCCGCCGATATCTTCCAGCAAGGACTTGCTGCGGCTGATGTCATCCATGAACTCGGCCGGGCTCTGGTCGCTGGCACGCAAGTGGCCATAGCCATGGCTGGCCAGCTCATGGCCGCCGTCGACGATCTGCCTGACCATGGCCGGATAACGCTCGGCCAGCCAGCCCAGAGTGAAAAAGGTGGCTTTGACATTTTGTTCGGCCAGGATGCCGAGAATCAGGTCCATATTCGCTTCGACGCGGCATTCGCGGCTGGGCCAGCTGTCGCGCGAAATCGACTTGGCAAATGCCGAGACCTGGAAGTAGTCTTCCACATCGATGGTCATGGCATTGCGGATGGGCAGGCTGGCTGCGGCGCTTTTCAATACTGCTTGCATTGGGTTCTCCGTCGCATTCGCGAGTGATGCTGATGTTGCCGATGTTGCCGATGTTGCTGTTACCGATGGTGCTGTTACCGATGGTGCTGTTGCCAATGTTGCTGTTACCGATCGTGCCATGGCTGCAGTGGCTGGCCCGAAACTTCAGCCAACCTTGGCATTGCCGACCAGGCGCTTGAGCACATCGAGGACCGAGCCGACCGAACGCTCGATCTTCGAGAGCCGTTCATCCATTGATTCCATTGAACTGTCGTAGTGGCCGCCCATGCCCATGCCCTCCCCGGCCATGTTCTGCACGCCAAAGCTGGAAGTCGAAATCATTTCACTGGCCGGTACGGCAAATTCTTCCTGGATGTCGTCGACCACTTCCTTGACCTGTGCGGCGGTGAATGCATGCAGCTCTTCGAGAAACCCCATCAGCAGCAAGCGGTCGCAAAGGGAATTGATCTTGCGAGGAATGCCGCCGGAATAGGTGTGAATGGCAGCGAATGCATCGGCGGAAAACGCCGGGTCGCCAGTCCAGCCGACGGTTGCCAGCCGGTGTTCCACATAGGCCTGGGTTTCCGCCAGGTCCATCGGCCCCAGGTGATAGGTGGCAATGACACGCTGGCGCAGCTGCAGCATGTCTTCGCCATGCAGGGTCTTGCGGAACTCCGGCTGCCCCAGCAAAAAGGTTTGCAGCAGCGACTTGTCGGCGGTCTGGAAGTTCGACAGCATTCGCAACTCTTCCACCGTCTGCGGCAACAGGTTCTGCGCCTCGTCGACCACCAGCAGGACGCGCTTGCCCTGGCGGTCGCACTCACGGAAAAACTTTTCCAGCCGCGTCAGCAATGACGCCTTGGTTGCCGCTTCATATGGCAGGCCAAATGCCGACGCCACCATGCGCAGCGTATCGTCGGAATTGAGATGGGTGTTGACGATCTGGGCGGCGACGATATTGTCGGCTGCCAGCTTGCGAAACAGGTTGCGCACCAGCGTGGTTTTGCCGGCACCGACCTCGCCGGTGATGACGATGAAGCCCTCTCCCTGCGACAGGCCGTATTCGAGATACGCCATGGCCCGCTTGTGGCCCTTGCTGCCGTAGAAGAAATTCGGATCGGGCCGCAGCTGGAATGGCTTGGCGTTGAATCCATAAAAAGATTGATACATCGCGTGCTGCCCTGGTTATAACTGCATTGACAGGTAGGCGCTGATTGCATTTTCGCGCGTGCTACCACCGGTCAGGTTGGAATCGGTTTGATTGCGCCGCAGTTCGACAGTGCCGCGCAGCTTGGGCTGGAATTGCGTCGACAAGCCCAGTGTAACGTTCTTGTTGGTATCACGCCGGTCGCTGTTGAGCGAGGTGGTGCGCGCCAGCGAGGTGCCGAGGTTGGCCGTCGACACCGGCGACACGCGCACGGTGCCAAACAGCGAGACGCCGGTGACACGGTTGTCGGCATCGAGGGCAAAACTGTTTGCCGACAGCAGCGAGGCATCGGCCTGGGCACCGGACTGGGCTTCCCGCGTGGTGGTATAGGCTGACGCCACCACGGTGGTTTTCGATGCCGTAAACGCCGTGGAGAGCTGGGCGCGCTTTTGCAGGAAGATGCGGTTGGTCAGCGAATTGACACTGCTGGCAAACGACTCGGGCAAGCCATTGTTGCGGATGAAGGCGGCAACCGCCTGGGAGCGCAGCGTTGCGTCCGGCACGCTGGCCTGGAACAGCGTATCGAACAGCGTTGCCGTGCTGGTACTGGTCTGCTGGGCAAATTGTTCCTGCGAAGTGGTGATGTCTTCGCTGTAGACCAGCGTGGTGGTCACATAGCGGCTGCGGTTCGAGGCATTGAGTGCATATGAATTGCCGTAGTAGCGGCGCCCGAACGAAGCGTCGACATGGGTGCGCTCGGTAGGCGCCCAGATGAAACCGGTCGACCAGTACTTGCCTTCGGGCTTCTCGCCGTCGGTCACGGCATAGCTGTAGGATTCATAACCGCCGGTCGCCGTCAGGCTCAACTGGTTGTTGAGCCGGTAGCGCAGGTTGGCGCCCTCGTTTTGCGACTGCTGCGACTGGGTTTCGGTGTAGTGCGTATTGGACTTGTTGGCATGCACACCCCAGCCAACGGTATTGAAGGCGGTACCGCTGTCGAGCGTGGCACTGAGCGAGTCGGTCTGCGAATTCGACAGGCCGGCTTGACCGGTGCTCGTCGCGGTATGGGCAAAACGCACTTCGCTGGTGGCCTGGTTGCCGAAGCGGTAACGGGTAAACGGGCTCAGGCTCACCGTGCGCACATTGGTCGCATTGGTATTGCTGTAGAGGTTGTCGCTCTGCGGACCAAAGGCGGAAATGCTTTGCCGGCTGACGCTGGCGGACGCATCGAGAAACACCAGGTCATCGACCAGTTCGGCAAAGCCGTTGGCATTGAGCTGGTTGACGATCGAGCTGCCCTGGGTGCCGTTGGCATACAGCAGGTTGTGCATCGAATAGTCGGCATTGAGTCGCAAGCGCCGGCCGGTTCCGGTGATCTGCACACCGGGCGAGATATCGGTGATGAAGTCGGACTGCTCGTTGCCACGGGTCGCATTGTTGGCATTGTCGGAATAGGTTTCGCGCAGCGTTGCGGTAGGCACGATGCGCCACTCTGCCGCCGAGCCGAACGGCGACTGCACCAGCATGACGGTAAACATGGCCAGTTTCACCGGCCGCAGGAAATGCTGGCGTTGAAGTTTGCTTGCTGTCTTTGGTCCTGCCACGTGCACCGTCTTTTTCACCATCTTTTTTGCCATCTCAGTTGTACCCGTAGCCGTAGGCGCCATCGCCCGTGAATGCCTTGGTCTTGTTATAGATGAGGCTGACATTGCTGGTTGCGCCAAGGCGGCGAATCGCATCCTTGAGTGCATGCTGGGTGGTGGTTTCGGCTTCGACCACCAGAACGATCTGGCCCATGTTGCTGGCCAGCGCTTTCGATTCCGAGGTCAGCAGCAGCGGCGGCGAGTCGAAAATCACGATACGGTCGGGATAACGCTGCGCGATCTGGTCGAGCAGGTTGCTCATCGACAGGCTGGCCAGCAATTCGGTGGCGTTCGGATGCAGGCGTCCGGCCGGCAGGATGCGCAGGGTGTCGACATTGGTGCGCAGCATGACATCGGAGAGTTCCAGCGTGTCGTCGAGCAGCACATCCATCAAGCCGGGACGCGCTTCCAGGCCGAGCGTGCGCAGTACCGATGGGCGGGCGACGTCGGCGTCGACCAGCAGCACGGTATGATCCATTTCCATGGCAATGCTCATGGCCAGGTTGATCGAGCAAAAGGTCTTGCCTTCGCCGGGCAGCGAACTGGTGACCATTATCAGGTTGCTGTGGCGCTTGGAGGCATCCTGCTTGAAAGCGTTCTGCAGCAGCGGGCGCTTGATCATGCGGAATTCTTCGGCCACCGGCGTGCGGCCCATGCCAGGCGTGACAATGCCCAGCCTTTCGAGCAGCGCCATGTTGATGTCCACATGACTGCCCTTTTGCAGCGGCAGGACAGCTGGCGAAGGAGTCTCCAGCAGCCCATCGACCGCTGCTGCGACTACCTGTTCATTGCCTGCGCCATCAGACGCCGGCCCCAGGCGCGGTGCCGGCGCTGCCGGCGCTGCCGCAGGGGCGACCGGCACGGTTTTGGCATAAGCCGACGGCATGGCAAACTTCGAGGCGGGAATGACAGCGGGTGCGACAGGCGCTGCCGCGGGCAACTCGACCCGCGCCTGCGCTGCCGCAACCAGCTCGGCTTCGGCGATCAGCGGCGCAGTCGGTGGCGCTTCATTGCGGCCCTTGTCGAGCCGGCCTGCTGCTTTTTCAATAATGCTCACGTTTTCTCCTACCTGTATTCGATATGTGCCGCCATCGTCGCGACTGGCGGTGCAGGCATCACGGCTTGAGTGCTACGCCGCTTTGTCGTTAAATTCCTTGCTGCCACGGAGCCGGCGCTGCTGGCCGAACCCTGAAGACAGAGCGGTCAAGCTGCCAGCACCAGGCGCGTGAGTCCACCCGCATACACCAGCGCCAGCACCAGTACCGCCACGCCAAACACATACACGCTGCGCTTGCGCTTGGTCTTTTCCAATGGCGTCCAGTTCATCGACACCGCACCGAGGATCGGCAGGCCGGTGACTTCGCGCAGGCTGTGCTGGCTGACGAAGGTCGGGCGGATCTGGCTCATCAACAGGGCAAAACCAACACCGGCCAGCAAGGCGGCGGCAAACACTGCCGAGACCAGTTTCGGACGGTCCGGGCCGGTCGGGCGCAGCGGCACCGTCGGTGGATCGACGACACGGAACTTGATCATGTCGGTGGTGGCATTGAGGTCGCCGGACAGCCGTGCCGACTCGCGCCGCTCGACCAGCTTGTCGTAGTTTTCCTTGTTGACGGTGTAGTCGCGATTGAGCTGGGTCAGTTCCGACTCGACCTGCGGACCGGCGGTGAGCTGGCCTTGCAGGCGCGCATTGCGCGAGCTGAATTCATCGACACGCGCGCGCATCGAGGCGACCTTGGCTTCGGCGGTGGACAGCGACATGTTCAGTTGCTGCATCAGCGGACTGTAGTTGCGGCTGGGGTCGGCACTCCTGACCATCTTGGCTTCGTCGGCCTTTTGCTGCTGCAGCTGGGTGATCAGGCGGCGCGTGGAAACAATGTCGGGATGCGCATCGGTATACGTCAGGCGCAGGCTGTCGAGGTTCTTCTGCAGCGACAGGATGCGCTCGTCGAGTTCCGGGTTCAATGACGGCGCAGTACCCGAGCCGCCCGAGGAGGTGCCGTTCAATTGCGACTTGATGGCATTGCGTGCCTGCTCGGCTTCGCGCAGGTCCAGGCGGGCCTGGTTGAGCTGATCCTGCGAGGCCGTCAGCTGGGCGGCATAGTTGCTGCCTTCACGCGGCAACAGGCCGGCGTGCTTGAGCTTGAATTCCTTGAGCGCGTTTTCCGCCGTTGCGAGCTTTTGATCGTATTGCTTGATCTGGTCTTCGATGAACTGCACTGCCTTGTCGGAATCGTTCTTCTTGTCGCCGATGCTGCTCTCAACGAAGATCGTCAGCAGCGATTGCACCACGTCCTTGGCGACCTTGGGATTGGGGTTGTTGTACGAGATCGAATAGATGTCGTCGCGGCCGGTACCGGTGATGCGGATTTCCTTCATCAGGTCGGTGACCAGGGTTTCACGGTCCTTCGGGTTCGATGCCTTCAGGTCGAGGTCGACCATGCGGATGACCTTTTCCACATTCGGGCGGCTGACCAGCGTGCGACTCATGATCGAGACCTGCTGTTCGGTATTGGGGATGTTGGCCATGCCGGCCATGAGTGGCTTGAGCAGGCTTTCGGTATCCACATACACGCGCGAGGTGACGCGGTAGTCGTCCGGCAGGCGGTAGACATAGCCCCAGCCCACCAGCGCAACGAGCCAGCTGAGAACGACTGCGTACCAGCGGTATTTCCATATTCCTTTTACAAAGAATAGCAGCTGGCTGATCAGGTCTTCCATCGTTTCATCTCTCTGTTGTGTGACGGGCGCCCGGCACCGCGGAAAACGTTCCCCGGTGACGCCTGACACGAATAATTTATGCACTGCTACGCTCTTTGCCCGAATGCACCGGGTCTTTGCCCAAATGCACCGGTCGCGCCGGTCGCACCGGTCGCACCGGTCTCCCTGGTCTCCCTGGTCACACGCCGGCGCCGGGCTGCCCTGTCCTGCCCTTGGACGCCGAGGCCAGGTACCATGCGCCCTATCCTACAGGTTGCCTAAAGGCAACTCAACAACAATTTCAATTGCGTGATTTTAAGTCCTGCGACTGCTGTCCACTTGAACAAACGGCCGATGATGCACCGGCCGCTGTCTGACTGAGGTGCTTATTCAGTCGAACTCAGAAAAAACTTTCTGGAATTACCAGCACATCGCCCGGACGCATGTTGACATTGGCCGACAGGTCGCCTGCCTTGACCAGGTCATTGAGGCGAATGGCGAACTTCTGCTGCTTGCCATCGACATTGCGGATCAGTACCGCCTTGTTGCCTGCAGCAAATTCGGTCACGCCGCCAACGGCAATCATCACATCCATGAGGGACATGCGTTCCCGGTACGGCAGTGCCTGAGGCTTGGCGGCCTGGCCGATGACGCGGATCTGTTCGCTGTAGGGACCGACAAAACTGGTGACGATGACGGTGACGATCGGCTGCTGGATGAATTTTTCCAGCGCCTTTTCGATGTCGCGCGCCAGCTGCGTCGAGGTCTTGCCGCTGGCGTCGAGATCCTGGACCAGCGGTGTGGTGATCTTGCCGTCCGGACGCACCGGTACCGACTGCGAGACTTCAGGATTGCGCCAGACTGCAATGCTGACCATGTCGCCAGGACCGATCAGGTAATCATGTGCCGCCGTTGCCGGGTCGCTGTCCGGTGCAGCGGGCAACTTCTGGCTTGCGCAAGCGCCCAGCGCCAGGATCGAAGCAACTGCCGCCACGCGTGATAACCACTGTGCAGCGCTGGAAAATGTTGAGTTCAATTAGATCTCCTCCTTGAGATGATTGAAAATTGCATGGATTAAAATTGGGAAACAAGTTGAGATCAAAATTGGTGATCCGGGTTAAAGTCGACGACCTGCTGCAATCTGCGTCATGTCAAACATGAAGGTGAAACCAGCCAGGGCCGTCGTTTCGGTGCAGCGGCGCAGCGACATTGCCGGTGCCTCGGCAGCGTGCAACCCGAATCGATCAATCATTCATTGCCAGAATGCCACAAAGACAAGCCTCAGCATAGCAACCAATGCTCACAAACACTTATTTTGTTGTTATAGAGAAACATCGTTATGTGTTCGAAGCAACACAGGACTGGTATTTTTCGACACATTCCCATATAACTTGGTTACATCAAGCGTCGCGTTGTAAATTAAATTAATTCGAATTCTGAAGTCGGTTGCATTTTAATGGAGTCGCGCGCTGAAAGGCAGAAATAGCAAGGAAATTTGTGGGCAAATTCGCACACTCCTGCCCGCCCGGAAACGCGCCTCGTTCATTCAAGGCCAGCCGAACTCAACCAACCGGTGCCACTTACCATGACGACAGATTTTTCCTACGACCAGGCGTTTTCACGCAACATTGGCTGGACCACCAAAAGCGAACAGCAGGCATTGCGCGGCAAGCGTGTCGCCATTGCCGGCATGGGCGGTGTCGGCGGCATCCATTTGCTGACGCTGGCCAGGCTGGGCATCG
>JBPBPY010000231.1:0-19454 GCA_050954505.1 Janthinobacterium lividum | reverse complement strand
AAAATGCTGCCCTCGGGCAGCATTTTTTTTGCTACCGTCTGTCGCGGCGGCGGGAATCGAACCCGCGTCCGCGCGGGGCGAGCGCCACGACTTCAGCAACGCATGCGTTGCGTGGCGCGAGCGCTTTTGCGCTTGCAAGCGCAAAAGCCGGGAGATTCCCGCAGGTCAATCACTCAACACAGCATCAAAGCCACACTCCAACATTACCAACCCACCCGTCCATACCCAAAAGCCTCACCCCATTCACCTCCCCACCCCAGACCCCTCAAACATCTCCTCCGTCATCAACCCTTCCCGCTCCCCCTGCGGCACCAGTTTCACCAGCGCTGCATACTGTTTCCTGACCTGCGACCCACCACTGCGCCCATGCGTCGCACGCAGCGCCTTGCACGCCGAGCGCCCGCCATCATTCCCCAGCAACACGAAGCGCCGGTCCGTTGCGGGCACCGTTGCCAGGACTGCCTTGAAAGCCGATAAGGTGTTTGCTGCATGACGCTCCACCGCCCTGACCAAGTCCGGCCGCCCTTCCCGGTTCAGTGTCAACGCCACATGTTTGCGCTGCTCCGGTGGCAGGAATTCGAACAACTGCGCAAGGCAGGCAATAGCGTGAACGGCATCGTGTTTCAAGGCAAGACGTAACGGTGAATCTGCCCCGGGATGGGGTGGTTTGAATAACGTGAGAACCTGTTCTGGCGTAAAAAAAGCAAACACCACCTTGAATGCAGCAAACAATTTTTCCGCTTTCGGCCCCAGTGCCATGGAAAACAGATCCCGCCGGTCAATCAGGGTGGTGGCAATCAACTGCATACGTTCGCGATCAAGTTTGCCAAGGAAATGTTTCACATCCGACTGATTCACCAAGCCGGCATAGCCGGAGCGAAAAAACTTGAGGATCATTTCAGCCGTGTAATCTTCTGGCCTGATCGTGGCAGACAGGAATTTGTAGTCGCCAAATTGCCGTGGGATGCCCTGATCAGCGAGCTTGCCCGGGTCGAATGGATAGATCGACACCGCGCCGGCTTTTCCGCCGATCAGATACGAAGGACGCATCAGGTAATCGCTGAAACGATCGAGCTTGAACGAGATGGGATAGGTGTGCCGGCTGCGCGTCCAGGTCATGGTCAGGTTTGGATCACCAAAATGGGCCACATAGGAGCGCTTGTGATGACGCACCTTTTCTTTCAATACCAACCACATTGCATGGGTTGTGTTCATGATGTAGAACATCCGCGTTTTCCCCTGCGATTCCCGGATCTCGGCAAACTGCGTCGACAGGAAATCGCCAAAGGCGTGGAAGCCGGCATAGTGAAGCCTGGACTTGGTGGCAACCAGCGCATCGCCTTTCGCCTGGACCGAATAGGAAATGCTTTTCGCCATGGTACGGGTATCGGCATACGCGGTCGGAATGAAGCGCGGATTACCCGTCCGCAAATATTTGTACAGGATGTCAATCGAGATATGCCTGCACCAGATGGTTCCCTCACCGGTCTTGAATCGGCTCTTGCCGTTCAAGTTGTTATTGCGCCGCTTCGGCGACGTGTAGGGAATGCCTTTCACCACGTCGAGAATGCGCGAATCGCTGATACCGCCTTTTTCTTCACTGCGGTAGGTCGTGCGGCCATCGACATAGCAAAGCATTAATAACGCGCGCAATATATCGAGGCGCTGGTCGGCAACCGCCCGGCCCCAGGTGCGGGCGATATGATCGCCATTGATGTCATGGCTGGCCAGATAGGTGCGTGCTGCGTCGAGATCGAGCTTCAGCAGCAAGCCATCGAGCGTGGTCCTGGCCTGCGTCGTGCCGGCATACAGTATCTTGCGCCGGCGCGCCCCGAGTATCAGCTTGCGCACATCATCGCGTGACGGTACTGCAGTAAGCTCGCCAAAGCGTATGTTTTTTTGCAGCAGGCCGTGAATCAGCCCCACATCCTGGTTTGTGGTGATCAGGAAATTCAACGCGTGTGTCAACGACGGTGCAAAGCCCGGATGGTCGGTCAGGCGTTGGAAAATCGATTGCGGAAATGGCGATGCATGGCGCAAGTGATCGAAAAGACGCCAAAGGATGGGGTTGCCATGCTCAGGCTCGTGACTGACGCGGTCGATCTCCTTGATCAATCCTTCCAGATTGTTTTTGTCGAACAGGGACTTGAGCATCGATGCGGCAGGCGAGCCGGGCTTTGCCGCAGTGTGTGCACCCGAATGCGACTTCATTGATGCCTTGCTGCCTGGCTGTACTGAATGGACCATGATTCACGCTTGTAAAAAAGGAGTGAAAAAACGCTGCACAATGCTGATCGATCGGCCTTTTCCAAGCCGACTCAGCTCGATGCCGCCACTGCCCGCGGCTCGGCGAGCTTGTAGCGGGCAAACATTTCCCTGGGTAGCAAGCCCTCACGATCGGCTCGCGGCACCAGGGCAAGCAATTCTGCATAGGCCTGGCAGACGCCTTTGCCATCGCGGCTCGCGCCAGCCCGTCGCAGTGCCGCACGGACTCGGGCGCCGCCGTCATTGCCCAGCAAGACAAAGCGCCGGTCTTGCGCGGGTACTTGTTCCAGAATGGCCTTGAAGGCATGGAGTGTCGATGTTGCCCGACGGTCCACTGCGAAGACGAATGCCGAGTCGTCATTGGCATCCATGGGCCGGGCCACCTGCTTGCGGTATTGCGGCTCGAGGCAATCCAGCAAGGTGGCAAACCGCCTTACCGTTTGCAAGGCATCGGCTGCGACAAGGCGCCGTAGTGCGAAATCGACATCGTCGCCCGCTGGTTTCAAGATGCCGCAGGCGTGGTGCGGCGACAGGTAGGCGAGCAAGCCCAGCAAAGCCCGATACAGTCCCCGGTTGCCTTTGGCAAGTGGGGCGACAAAAATGCCGGCACTGCTCGTCATGCTTTCGCCGATCATGTCGATGTCTGCCTGTCCAAGCGTCTGCAGATAGGTTTCGAGATTGGCATGGCACGCATCGGCCGCATGGCCGCCGGTAAAAAAACTCACCACCAGAGAGGGCGTGTAGTCTTCCGGACGCAAGCTCACCGAGAGAAAGCGCCGCGAACCAAAATCCTTGGTGTCCTGCGAAGGCTGCGGCGGGCCAGCGCCAAACGGTCGAATCGCAAGTGCGCCCAACAGATTGTTCACCAGATACGATGGCGCCTTCAAATAATCGGTGAAACGGTCCAGCTTGAACGAGACAGGCAGGGAATGCCGGCTGCGTGCCCAGGTAGCGGTCAGGTTGGGATCGCCAAACTGCACGACGAAGGATTTTTTCCGCTGCCGCTGTTTCTCCTTCAGCACCATCCACATCACATGCTCATCGGTGCAAACCATGAAAAAGCGCTTTTTTTTCTGCGAATACTGGATTTCGTGAAACTGCGCAGCGAGAAATTCGCCGAATCCATGGACGCCGACGAAATGTTGATTGCGTGCCGGGTTGTGGATCGCCTGGAATTTTTCTTCATTCGCATGGTCGATATTCTTTGCCAAGGCGTTTTTATCGGCATATTGCGGGACGATGAAATCCGGGCTTCCGGTCTTTACCATCTTGACGAGCGCATCGGTGGCAATGTGCCGGCACCAGATTTGTTCCTGCGCAGCTTCAAAAGAAGCTTCACCATTCAGGTTGATATTGCGTCGCTTGATGGAAGTGTAGGGAATGCCTTTGACAACCTCATTGATCTGCGGATCCTTGATGCGCATTTTTTCTTCACTGCGGTATGTGGTATGACCGTCCATGTCGCAAAGAATCAGCAAGGCACGCAATACATCATGGTGCGCATTCGCCACTGCCTTGCCCCAATTGACAGCAATTTCTTTCGACTCGTAACCATGGCTGTCGAGATACTGGCGTGCGCCGCGCAAATCGAGATTCTTCAACAAGACATCGAGTGCGGAGTCGGGACTGGTCTTGCCGGCAAACAGTGATTTTTTCCTGCGCGCGCCCTTGAGCAACCGCAGTACCGCATCGTCAGCTGGAATTTCCTTGATCTTGCTGAAGGTGACGTCTTTTTTCAGCAGGCTGTGGATCAAGTCGTAATCCTGCCTGGTCTTGATCAGGAAATCCAGGACCTCATTGCGGCATGGCTTGAAATCCGGCCGATCGATCATGGTCAACAACACCGCATCTGGAAACGGCTTAACGTGTTTGATGTGATCGAAGAAGGCGGACAGGATCACTGTGGCATGCTCGCCCCGCCGGCCTGCATTGCTGCCCGTTTTGCGGATTTCCTTGTCCAGAGTGGTGAAATCGCCTTTGTCGAACAACGTTTCAAGCAGCTTGACAGCGGCAGCGTCTGCACTGTGCAGGGGCTTGCGTGGCGCAGTGGAAGCACTTGGCCCCGATGAAGAGCCGGCAGCAAATCTGCTTGAACGCAGGAACCGGGTTTCATCTGCCATGACAGGCAACAATACGGAAATGCGTATTGCGCTGGCCGGCCAGCGCAAGCACACGGAAAATTCGTGCAGAGCGCCGCAGGATGGCAACGCGGCGTGTGAGGGTGGATGACATGTGGTGTGTTCTGCCAGGGCGTTACAACTCAGGAATGATCGTTTTTACAAGCTTGCCATGTGTGGCAGGTCATGCTGTTTCGGTTCCTTAATCAGTGCACGCGGTGACTGTTTGCCATGCGGTTTTCAGCACCTTGGCCTGGCGCCGGTGTAACACCATGCTGGTTCCAGCCAGTGCATGATCGTCACGCCAGCGCCGGCTGTTTCTTCCACGACCTTGCCGTTTCCATGGCGTCCTGCATCCGCCCGGCAAATTCATCATACGAAGAACCAAGGGAAAACAGCGGATCGTCGAGAACGGCCAGCGGCAGGCCGGCATTGGCCAACAACAGATTCATGGTCAGCAGGCAAAAGAATCGGTAATTCCGATTGACCTTCGGTACCATGAACTTGCAATCGAGACAAAGCCTGGCAATCTTCCTGGTCGCCTCGTCTGCACTGTCCTGCGGAATGGTTTCACCCTGTTCGACGATTTGTTCCACCACCGTGCGCAAGAATTTGTTGTACTGCGGCATTAAAACCTGGGGAAAGTCGGTTACGCGCTGGAACACGCCTTCCCGCATGCCATGGGGCGATTGCGACATCTGATCTTCAAGTGCGAAAATTTCACTGATGGAACTGCACGATGGAGAAATTCTGTCAGGATCGTCGGCATCGGCATAGGCAAGCGGCAGCAGGCGTTCCGCCACACCGTGATTCTGCACATAGGAATACACGCCTGCCTGGACGACAGTGCGCACACCGACATATTCCGCCATGCTGATGAATCTGGCAATGCGTTGCCGGCCTGCCCGGGTGGTACAAATGGGAAACAGCAAATTCCCGATCTCGGAGTGCATCTCGAAGGGTTCGATGTTTTCCAGTGTGGCGAGGTTGAATGGCTTGCCGACCAGCGCCATGGTCTTGATCCATTTCGGTGCCAGGTCCAGCGCATAGGATTCATCGTCGGTGGGCGAGGCATCGAAGATGAACATCATGAACGGATTGCCGATGTCCAGCCCGGTGCATTGCAGCCTGCGCAAGATGACCGGATCGACGATCAGCTGCGGGCGGTACTGATAATCGATGTCCTTGAGGCGCTCCACCTGGTCAAAGCCGTTGTAGACGATTTCCAAGGTCTTGGCCATCGCAGGCCTGAAGCGTACCAGGTCAGGATGCGTCAGTTTTTCTGCATTGCCATTGTATTCATGCGATTTGATCATCCGCGAAGCCGTATCGAACAACTCGGCCGCATCGTCATCAGACAGAACCAATTCGTGGTTGCCGCCGGAGTGATGCTTGTAGACCGAAGCCATGAGCAAACCCAGCAGGTAGTGGGACGCCCTCAGGCAGCTTTCCCCGGTCTCGATGCCGTTGAAGGCCAGCACGACCGGCCCCAGGAAGGTGTTGCAGACTTCGTCACAGATGGCTGCTCTGGCAACAGGCGTGAGGGCAACTTCCCTGGGCCGATAGACTTTCGCGGGTGCGCCCGCCTTGTTCGCCAGGCGATGGAAAAAACTGCTCTTGCCGGATTGCGATGCCTGGGCCGGAATCGGCCTGGCGCCTTCTTTGGCAGTACTGGCTGACGTACTGGCTGACGTAGTGGCTAAATTATTGGCTGAATTATTAGCTAAAGTACTGGCCTTGGCTGGGTTGGCTGCAGCGGTGCTGGAAGTGCAGTCGCTTTCCTGGTTCCTCCGCGTTCGGGTGGCGAAATTGAACCTGAGGGGGATGGAACCGGACTTCATGATGACCTTGGTGAGATGAACGAATGATGAAAATGACAATTCGCCATGAGTGGAACGACTGCCGCCAGCGGTTCCATCGATCACCATTCATTATTACTCAACTTTTCACACTCACCCGCCGTAGAGGCACCTGTGCGCCTGGCTACAGCAGCAGGCTCAAGTCCATGACGATGCGGGCATAGTTGCGCGTGGCGGCATCGAGAAAGGTATGAAAATCCACCTTTGAATCGCCATTGGCGCGGTCGGAAATGGCCCGGATGACCAGCAGCGGCACCTCGTTCAAGGCACAAACCTGGGCGATTGCACCAGCTTCCATGTCGACACACAGGCCACCAAGTTCATCGCGCAGCCGGCGTGCGGCAACCACATCGTTGAGGAACCCGTCACCGCTCAAGACCCGGCCATGAAACAGCAACGGCTGGCGCTGGCCGACATGGGCCAGGCTGTCGATCTGCACCACCTGCGTTGCCAGTTCGCGCAACTGGACATCGGTGGCAAACGCGGCTTGCCTGCGGCAGGTCAGCTGGCCGCTGGCCGCGGCAAGGTCGACGTCGAACATGACCTCGCCGCGCGCCAGGCCGAAGCCGGACAGGTCGACATCATGCTGCACCGCTTCCGTGGCAATGACCAGATCGCCAATCTCGAGTTCGGGGGAAATGGCGCCGGAACTGCCGAGATTGAAGATCATGTCCACCTGGTAGCGAGAGATCAGGACCTGGGCAGCGATGGCGGCATTGACCTTGCCGATGTCGCACTGGATCAGCATGACTTCATGGATGCCGAGGTGGCCAATCTAGACTGCGTGCGGTCGTTGCGGTACCCGGTGCGGGTTCGTCAGAGCCTGGCGCAGCAGCGACAATTCGGCAGCCATGGCGCCGATGATGCCAATGCGCCGTGGCTTGCCAGTGCCTGGCCGGGTTTGCATGGCGCGGTCGAAGTCAGGCAACGGCTTGCAGCACGGTCTTCCTGCTCAGCAGGGTATTGAGCAGTTCATAGGTTTCGCGGATGTCGGCTTGCATGGCAAGGCGCGCACCTTCGACATCGCCGCGTTCCAGTGCATCGAGCAATTGACGGTGACGCTCGATGCCTTTGGTCAGGTAAGCGGTATCGGCTGACTCTTCGATGTGGCGAGACATGACCCGCATGTAGGGTCCGAACTGCAGCCAGGTGGTTTCAATGAGCTGTGACAGCACTTCGGAGCCGGCCGCGTTATAGATCAGGAAGTGGAATTCGAGGTTCTTTTCCAGCGTCGGATACACGCCGTCATGCTTGATGGCGAGTTCATGCTCATCGATCAAACGCCGCAGGCGGCGCAGCAACGCCTCGTCCATCTGTTCGCAGGCAAGCGCAGTGGCCATGTCTTCGAGCTTCACGCGCACGGCAAACAGGTCCTGCAAACGCTTGTGGGTCACGCGTGGCACCTGGATTGTGCCGTTGGGCAGGGCATTGAGGCCATTTTCGACCGATAACTGCCGGAGGGCTTCGCGCACCGGCATCGTGCTGCAGCCAAATTCATCGGCAAGTGCCTGGATGGTCAGCAGATGTCCGGGTTCAAAGTGCCCATGCATGAGCGAACGGCGCAGGTCCATGTAGATCGTTTCCTGCATCGTTGCCCTTTTGGCAACGCGCCTGATTTTCTGCGCCAGCATGACCACTTCCTTGATGATATAAATTTGATAAAAACGAAACCTGGAGAAGTTTAACACGCTGCAAGTCTGCAAAGAAGTGCAAACAACCTATCAAACTACTAGGTAAATGGCGGAATTTTCAGATTTAAATCAAATTCAGCAGCGAAAGCGGCCTTATGACCAGGCGCGTGCATGGCGGGCAGAGAGGGAGGCTCGACAGGGCGCCGGGCAGGTGGACAGGGTTGGCTATCCGGCCGATGGGGTCATACTGCCCACCATGTTAGGATACAATTTTTAACACGGAACCCCGCCATGGCATTTGACAATCCCCGCGTTGCCGAGCATGACATCGATGTGCAATTCATTCAACGCTGGTCGCCCCGCGCTTATCGCGCCGAAGAAATCAGCACGGAAACCGTACAAACCTTCCTCGAAGCGGCACGCTGGGCGCCTTCTTCCTACAATTCGCAGCCATGGCGCTTCGTATTTGCCCGCCGCGGCACCGCGCACTGGGACAGCCTGCTTGGACTGCTCAACGAATTCAACCGCAGCTGGGCGAAAAATGCCTCGGTACTGATCATCGTGATATCCAAGGAGACGTTTGTCGGGCCGGATGGCAAGGAAGCGCCGGCACCCTCGCACACGTTCGATACTGGCGCCGCCTGGGCGTATCTGGCCTTGCAGGCCAGCCTGTCAGGCTGGGCTGCCCATGCAATGGCTGGATTCGACAAGGAAAAGGCGCTGGCCGTGCTTGGCATTCCCGCTGGCTACACGGCACAAGCCGCCATTGCCGTGGGCAAGGCTGGCGACAAGTCGATGCTGCCGGCGTCGCTGCAGGAACGCGAGATGCCCAGCCCACGCCAGGCGCTCGAAAGCCTGGCGTTCGAAGGGGTGTTCCAGCAGTAGTCAGGCGGCTTTGACTTTCCAGGCGGCCTCGACCTTCAGGCGGCCTCGACCTTCAGGCGCCACGCATGCAGCAGCGGCTCGGTATATCCACTGGGCTGCTCCAGCCCTTTCATCACCAGGTCGCGCGCCGTCTGGAAAGCGGCCGATGCGGAAAAATCCGGCGCCATCGCTTGATACAGCGGGTCATCGGCATTCTGGGCGTCGACCACTGCAGCCATGCGCTGCAAAGTTTCTTCCACCTGCGCCTGGCTGACCACGCCATGCAACAGCCAGTTGGCGATATGCTGGCTGGAGATGCGCAAGGTGGCGCGGTCTTCCATCAAGCCGACATTGTGAATGTCCGGCACTTTTGAACAGCCTACCCCCTGGTCGATCCAGCGCACCACATACCCGAGGATGCCCTGGGCATTGTTGTCGAGTTCCTCGCTGATTTGGGCGGCACTCCAATTTGCCTGCGGCACCACCGGAATCTTCAGCAGATCGCCCAGCAGGCGTTCGATTTCCGGCGCGGCATCGATGGCTTCGAGTTCCTGCTGGATCTGCGCCACATTGACTTGATGATAGTGCAGCGCATGCAGCGTGGCAGCCGTTGGCGATGGCACCCAGGCGGTATTGGCACCAGCGCGTGGATGGGCAATCTTTTGTTCCAGCATGGCCGCCATCAGATCCGGCATGGCCCACATGCCCTTGCCGATCTGGGCCCGCCCGCGCAGGCCGCATGCCAGGCCGGTGAGGACATTGCTGCGTTCGTAGGCCACCAGCCAGTCACTGGTTTTCATGTCGCCCTTGCGCAGCATCGGTCCGGCACGCATGGCCGTATGCATTTCATCGCCGGTACGGTCGAGAAAGCCGGTATTGATGAATGCAACCCGTGCACCCGCTGCAGCGATGCAGGCTTTCAGGTTGACGCTGGTGCGGCGCTCTTCATCCATGATGCCCAGCTTGACGGTATCGGGTGCCAGTCCGAGCAGGTTTTCCACCCGTGCAAACAGCTCGCTGGCAAACGCGACTTCCGCAGGACCATGCATCTTCGGCTTGACGATGTACACCGAACCGGTGCGTGAATTGCCGATTTCCTGGCCGGCACGGCGTTTGAGGTCATGCAGCGCAATGGTGACCGTGATGACGGCATCGAGGATGCCTTCCGGAATTTCACGGTTGCCGTCATACAGAATGGCTGGATTGGTCATCAGGTGACCGACATTGCGCAAAAACAGCAGCGAGCGCCCATGCAGTGTCACGGTGCCGGTGCCGTCGGGCGCGGTGTAGCGGCGGTCGGGATTGAGCGAGCGCGTGATGGTCTTGCCGCCCTTGGTCAACTGTTCCTCCAGCGTGGCCTGCAGGATGCCAAGCCAGTTGCTGTAGGCCAGGACCTTGTCCTGCGCATCGACCACGGCAACCGAATCTTCCAGGTCGAGAATGGTCGACAGCGCAGCTTCCAGCACCAGGTCGCTGATTCCGGCAGGATCGAGCTTGCCGATCGGCGTGGCCGCATCGATGCGGATATCGATATGCAAGCCATTGTTTTTCAACAGGATCGATGTCGGCGCGTCGGCGTCGCCCTGGTAACCGGCCAGTTTGGCGGCATCGGCCAGGCCGGTCACGCTGCCATCGGCCAGCGTGACTGCCAGCTTGCCGCCGTTGACCCGGTAGGCAACGGCGTTGCGGTGCGATTGGCTCGACAGCGGCGCGGCCTGGTCAAGCAGCCCGCGGGCAAACGCCACGACCTTGGCGCCACGCAGCGGATTGTAGGCTTCGCCATTCGGACCGGACCGGGTGGCACCGTCGGCATCGGAAATGGCATCGGTGCCGTAGAGCGCATCGTAGAGCGAGCCCCAGCGTGCATTGGCCGCATTGAGCGCATATCGGGCATTGAGCACCGGCACCACCAGCTGCGGACCTGCCTGCAATGCCAGTTCGGCATCGACATTGGTGGTGCTGGCATGGACTGCCGCCGGCACCGGTACCAGGTAACCGATCTGTTCCAGATGGGCGCGGTAAGCCGGCATGTCGGCAATCGGCCCCGGGTGGGCGCCATGCCAGGCGTCCAGCGCGGTCTGCAGGCGATCGCGCTCGGCCAGCAGGGCCGCATTTTTCGGCGCCAGGTCGGTGACGATGCCGGCAAAGCCGCGCCAGAATGCCTCGCTGTCAATGCCGGTGCCAGGCAGGACACGGTCTTCGATGAAACGGTACAAGACGGTGGCTACCTGCAGTCCGTTGGTCGTGGTGCGTGCGGTCATGATGGATTCTTTATGTGCAAGGTGAATGGAAATACGGGATGCGTGATCCCCGGACAATCTCGACAATTGCCATCATGGTAACGACAAATGGGCAGGAAGACCATGGCTTGCCACTTCATGGCGCATTGACCAGTGCGGCTGCCCCATTCAAAGGCACAAAAACCTATGGCAGAAATTCACAAACTCGCAGATAAATTGCTGTTTGAACTATTTTTTATTTTGCCGAGAACCAAACTTGGTCATTAGACACTCATGTTTGAATTAGATGTTTCCCACGCACATTGGAGTGTCTGCGGTGACACCGGCAACCGCTAGTCAGCTTTGAAAAGTTCACATGTTTAAAACACTTCGAAGTAACGCTTTCTTTACCAAAATAGCGCATCCCTTCGATAAATCGCGCAGGGCCCGCAAGCCCGAAAAGACGCCTGAGCCGGCGCCGGCCGCGCCCCACGCCTATTACGACAGTATCGCGGCGCGAACCAGCACCGCCAACAAGGTCGATTTGCGACTGTCCACTCCGTCCGATCTGCCGTTGAGAAAACTGGAACTGCCCTTCACCCAGGCAGGCAGCGAAGGCCTGGGCGATCTGGGCGAACTGTTTGCAGCACCAAGGAAAACCGCCAACGTCAGCCCCTCCCTGCCGCCCACCTCGATTGGCGCTGGCCGCTACACATCGGCTTTGCCAGTCGCGGGCATGCCCGCGACCCTGTCCCAGACGCCGACACCACCCGGCCGCTTGCCGCCGGCCTTTGCGGGCAGCGCTACCATCGGTTCCCCCTCGCGCCTGCAGAACATGAATGGCGTGGCAACCCAAACCGTGCAGCAACGTGCAACCCAGGCTCTCGACCAGGACAGCAGCGCCGGTCAACCACCGCCGCGCCGCTTGCGTCGCATGGCTGGCCACGCAGACCTGGCTGCCTTCGGTGCCAGTCAAGCCTTGCCCGTGCTCACGCCGCAGCGCTCCTATGTCCAGCCGGCGGCATCGACCTGGCCAAGGGCCGTCGCGCAAAACGTCAGCGGGCGGGAACTGCCGCCGACACTCCCCGGCTTCGCCCAGTCCCTGCCACAGCCCTCATGGACGCAGGTGCAGCAGGTCGATTTTCCCGGTCCGCCGCCGCCACCGAAGACGCCACCGTTCGCACGGCCGCAACAACCATCATTCCCGACTTCGGCCAGCCAGCAGGCAGACCTGGGCGTCCCCACGGTGCCGCCCAAGACGCCGCTGCGGGAGCCATCGCCTTTGACGCTGCCGCTGCCCTTGGCGGCAACGCCGCAGCTCCCGCCCGGACCGCCGCCGCTGCCACCGACGACCCCGCCATTGGAGCCCTCGGCTTTTCCACTGCCACCGTCCTCGGCAGCAACGCCGCAACTTCCCCCCGGACCGCCACCGCTGCCACCGAAGACCCCGCCATTGGAGCCCTCGGCTTTTTCACTGCCACCGTCCTCGGCAGCAACGCCACAGCTTCCCCCCGGACCACCGGCGCTGCCACCGAAGACCCCGCATTTTGCGCTGTCGGAGCCTGTGCCCCTGCCCTCGCCGCCGAAAACGCCACCGTTCCCGGAGCCTGACCTGGCGCCAGCGCAGACGGCGGCGGCGAAGTCCCGCACCGCCCCCCAGCCTGCGGGCAATCCGGAGTTAGCCACCGGCTTGACGGCCTCGGGCGAGGTCGTGCCTTCGACCCTGCCGCAACTGATCAGTTACCCAAAGCCACAGCCGCTGGTACCACGGCGGCTGCGTGAACCTGAAACGGAAGCAGCGCCCCCGGAGTCCTTCAAATCGTCCATTACCCGGTTCAGGCCCGAAGTCACACGCGACCCGAATGTACCGGACACCAGCAGTACCGCCTTCCTGGTGGCGCAAAAACGCGAGCGCGAGCGCAACATGCCTGCATTGGCAAAGGAAGCCAACAGAAACCTGCTGTCGACGGCCATCACCATTGCCGAAGAACAGAGCCGCACCAGCGCTGCTGACGAAAGCCATGTCGCCGTGGTGGATGGCAAGAGTGTGGCCGAGGAACCGCTTGCCGCCATTGGCCAGGCTGCGGTGCTGAACAAGGATGGCGAGGTCGAGGTGGCGCATTTGCGCACCTTTGCATTGGGCTTGCTCAATTTCGTCGAACGGCGCAAGGATGAAAACCTGGAAAACCGGCGCCAGCACAAGGACGAGCTGGTGGCGGAATTGCGCAAGATCAGCGAGTTCCGTCCCGCCGGGCCCCTGTGCACCGGCGAGGAAATGCTGCATCTGCGCGACATGTACGACAGTGCCGCCAGCTGCGGCCGGCGCCTGGCAGGCCAGATCCTTGGCGTTACCGTACACAAGGCCATCAAGTCGAATTCGGCATCGTTCTACAGTTGCCTGGCTGCCTGCCTGTTCGAGCTCAAGCGCATCCATCTGACCCACGCCGCGCCGAAAGTGGTGGAATCCTATGTCAAGCTGGAGAAGGCGAACCGGGAAATTCATTCGCCAGGCATTGCGCTGATGACCGGCACCATACACGAACATCAAGCCAATATTTCGATTGGCTACGATAACGGGATGGCCAGCATACAAGGCACGGCGACCCACACGGAAACTCTGTGGTTTGACGACGACCGCGACTTGAACTTCTGGAATGCGTACGGCCTGTCGGTACGCGCGGGGGGCTCGCGATCATGGTTGATGAATTTCGCGATTTCCTTCGGTTTCAATCTGGGTACGGTGTATTTCGAAACCGAAAACATGGACCAGATGCTCAAGCTGCTGGTCAACTATCGTGCCAACACGTCGATGAAGAATTCTGCTTCGCCTGCATCGCGTGAAGGCTGGAACCGCACCGGAAAAATCATCAACAGCGTGGCACAGAACGTCGGCGGCATGGCGATGATGGAGACCGAAGGTGCACCCGACTACCTCAGTGACAAGAAGCTGGTCAAGGGCGTCGACACGGCCAAACTCAAGATGATGGTCGACACGCTGGCGTCGATCATCGAAACCGGCTCGGGAAATGGCGACAACGTCGGCGACGCGGACATGATCAAGGCACTGTTTGCCGGTGCCTACCCAAGGGTACAGAAACGCTTGCACAGGGGCGAAGCGGGCAAGGAAGGCCAACCTCGGCTGATCAAATCGGAAGATGGCCAAGGCGAAAAAGTGGCGCGCCAGGACTTCAAGGATGCGCTCGCGCGCACCGTGCCGCCGTCGCGTCCTTACGGGGTGGAGAAATTTCCGTTCCGGAATTACTTCACCAGTGCCACCGGAACCCTGGGCAAGAAAATCGCGCTGGCAGCAGGCATCAACGCCGGCTTCCAGTGGACCGCCGAAGGAAGATGGGACACCAACCAGTTCCGCCTTCAGCATGTGTATGGTTCGCACGGCTCGCTCGACCCGGCCTGGCACTTCGACATGTCGGTCACGTTCCGTGCCGTGAGCAAGCTCGAACGGCTGCTCGACTCGTCCCTGACCGGCGGACCGGCGCCGAACAGGATGTTCCTGTACCGCGAGGTCATGTCGCTGTTTACCGGCTCGGGCCGCTATGAAGGCAAGATGCCGCGCGAGATGGTCGATTACTACGGCGCGCAGGCCGACATTCCACAACAGTTCCTCACCAGCCTGGCCATTACCGACCCGAAGGAAATCAGCGCACGGCTGAAGATCGCCGGCAAGCATTGCCAGAAACTCGAGGAACTGTATCTCGACTTTGTCGAGCATGCACCCGTGGTCGCCGTCCAGCCGGACCGTTTCACGCCGCC
Organism: Janthinobacterium lividum; assembly: GCA_050954505.1. Classification (GTDB taxonomy): domain Bacteria; phylum Pseudomonadota; class Gammaproteobacteria; order Burkholderiales; family Burkholderiaceae_D; genus JAQGMO01. The sequence continues at coordinate 4,728 of JBPBPY010000231.1, read as the reverse complement.
ACTGGCGGAAGCCGAAATCCGGCGTGAACGGATCAAATCGTTTGAATTCCTCGATGAATTCGTGTGGGGCAAGCAGCCTGGCCGTCCCAAGAGCGGCTATGAATCCGGCGTGGAATATGCGCTGGAACACCCGGAAAAATTCATGGCGCAAACCTACGACGCCATCTCGCTTGGATTCGGCAATATTGCCGTGCACATCGGCGTACTCAAAAACCAGATGCGCACATTGATGGCGGAATCGAACGATCCAAAGCTGATCGCGGCCAAGCAGGCAGAAATCTGGGAAATCGACGAACGGTTCACGAAAACCAAGACCTTGCTCGACGGCGTCTACCTCCCCATGAAGATGGTCGATGCCATGCGCAGTGAATCCACGCTCATCGAGACCGCATTTTCCCAACGCCACAACATCACCGTTACCAACAAGGTGATTGGCGGCCTGTTCTTCGATCCGCTGCAGCCATTCACCGAAAAAGTACTGCACGACACCGGCGACATCAATATCATCAACGCGGTGGGTGAAATCATGATGATTGCTTCGTGCCGCTTCCAGCATGCGGACTATCAGATCAATCCAAACCGGATGGGCCAATTCCTGGAATTCCGCCTTTCCCTGCAGCAGGGCTTGCCATTGGCATGGGACCTGATCCTGAAGGTCATGATGACCAGCCTGGAGAGCCTGAAGCCAAAACTCGAAGTGGGCAGCCAGGAATATCATATCCGCCAGCAAATGCAGGGACTGATGTGGGAACAGACCGCCGGCACCATGCTGGTGGTACGCTTCCGCAGGTTCCCGAACCGCGCCAATCCGAAATTCGATCTGCAATATGTTCGCATGTTGCAGGTCAATGTCGGCGGCCCCAAGGTCCAGGCCGTCATTCCCGTGCCGGGCGGCGTGCTGCCCACCAACGTCAATTATCAATTGACGATGCAGAATCCGACCCACGAGTGGATGGGCAAGGAAATCGGCTATCAGATGCTGCAGTCCAAAAAATTGAAGGTGCTGTACGAAAATGCGGAAAAGGTCTCGGCGGCGGCCAACATGACCCTGCAGGAAGTCTTGTACCAGTTGTTGACGGGAGCCGCTGCCAAGAATGAGCCGTTGAAATCGCTGTACACGGAACACCAGGATAACCGCTTCATTGCCTCGGCCTACTTCTATCACAAGTCGGTGATTCCAGACTTCATTGATCAGTACGTCGAATTCTCCGATGCCATGGAAGATGCAGAAAGAAGGGGTATCGACCCGGCCACACTGCCTTGGGCGAATGAATTTTTTCGCTTTGGACTCAGCGATTCGGAAGAGGAACCATTCCAGCGCATTGCCCGTCTCTCCAGACTGGTATCGCTCAACGCACCGGGTTCGACGGCGCTCAAGGAAGGCACCGTGGTGGAGGTCAACAAGGATCGCACCATCGTTGAAACGCGCAAGAATCCGTTCGATACACCGTTGAGCCTGTTCGAACCGGTGAAGATGCCGGAGTTTGCCGAAGGCAGAACCTGGGGCATGGAAAAGGAAAAGATCATGAGCCTTGCGAATGCGGAAGAGCGGCTCGAGTATTTCATCACGGGCGATGGTTTCCGGACCTTTGAATTTCTCAGGGCGATTCTGAGTTCATTCAAGGAAATTCATGACAACTCGAAACACAAGGCTGATCCGACCAAGGCTGGCTATGAAACCGGCATCGAGGAGCTCGACGACTGATTCCGATTGATTCCGATTGATTCCGATTGATTCCGATTGGTTCCAATTGATTCCGATCGATGCGGATCAATGCGGATCAAAGCCCGCCTGCCTTTGCCCCGGCACCGGCACCGGCAAGGCGCCATCCCTCAGGGTTTCGTTACCGTTGTCTTTATGTTTTATAATCGCCCGCTTCGGTAGAGACGGGAAGCGCAGCAGCCATGAAACTAGGCAACGACACGCCGGCAGCAGCGGCTGCCGCAGGCATTGCGCTGCAGGATATCTGTCTGCAGCGCGGTACCACCACTGTCTTCAACAATCTGAACCTGGAACTGGGCCAGCAGCGCATTGGCCTGGTCGGCGACAACGGCGCCGGCAAAAGCAGCCTGTTTCGCCTTCTGACCGGTCTGGATCAGCCCGATCGCGGCGTGGTCCGAATCCATGGCCATGATGCGCGCCAGCACAGACGCGCATTACCCGACCTGGTCGGCCTGATGTTCCAGAATCCCGACGACCAGATCATCTTCCCCACCGTCGCAGAAGAGTTGGCTTTCAGTCTCAGCGCCCGCGGTGTCACGCGCGCCCAGGCACGCCAGCAGGCCGAACAGTTCCTGCAGCAGCGCGGCCTGGCAGCATGGGCGGGGCGTGCCATCGGCGAACTCAGCCAGGGCCAGCGCCAGCAGGTATGCCTGCTGGCACTGCAAATCAAAGCGCCGCGCACCTTGCTGCTCGATGAACCGTTCGCCAGCCTGGACCTGATTTCCCAGGCGCGGCTGGCTCATCAAATCCGTGCCAGTACCCAGCAGATCATCCTCTCCACCCATTTGCTCGACCATGTGCGCGGATTCGAGCGCGTGATCTGGCTGGAACACGGCGCCGTGCGTGCCGACGGACCTGGCCAGCTAGTGTGCGACGCCTATGCAGCCGATGCCGCCGGGCGCGCGCAGCGTGAACAGGCCATGCAGGCGGCGCTGGAAAATGCGTAGCCTCTACAGCCCCCGCAGGACCTGGCTGCACCGCTTGCCGGCCTGGGGCAAACTTTGCGCGCTGTCGCTGGCCGGCACGCTGATGATGTTGACCGCGTCAATCGCGCTGCTGGGAGGCGCCGCCCTGGTGGTACTGCTGCTGTATCTGAGTCTGGGCAAAGCCGCCTGGCTGCAGCTGCGGCATCTGGCCACACTGCTGGCAGTCGCCCTGCTGATCGTTGCCTTCCACGTTCATCTCGGTACAGCGGCGCTGGGCATTGCCAGCGCACTGCGTCTGCTGATGGCCGCACTTCTGGGCCTGATGCTCACGCTGACCACCCGCTTCGATGCACTGCTCGATGTCTTCCTCGCCATCCTGCAACCGCTGCAGCGCTTTGGCGTGCCGACCGAGCGCGTGGCGCTGAGTCTGGGACTGACACTGCGCTTTGCCGAGAATTTCCTGGTCCAGTGGCAGCGGCTCGACGATGCCTACCGCGCCCGTTGCGGCAAGCCAGGTGGCTGGCGCCTGCTGGCGCCCCTGACGGTACGCGCATTGCAGACGGCAGAGCGGGTCGCCGACGCGCTGGCCGCACGCATGGGTGCATGAACCCGCGACTGCGCCGAGCCGGCCATGCTGCAGCCATGTCCTTGTGCCGGCAGCGACTGCATGGGTTAGAATTTCGCCTCTTTCCCATCAACAGGTGTCAATGGCCAGGCGCGCCAGCAGCACCACACCGCTCCCAATGAACGCAGACAATTCGATCAGCTCACCCCGCTCCAGTTCCTACATTGCCCTGTTTGCAGCACTGCTGGCGGTCTTCGGCATGATACCCAAGATCGACCTGCCCTTCGGTGTACCGATCACGCTGCAAACCCTGGGTGTCATGCTGGGAGGCTGTCTGCTCGGACCCAGGCGCGCTTTCTTCACCCTGCTGCTGTTTCTGCTTGCCGTGGCGCTCGGCCTGCCATTGCTCTCCGGTGGCCGTGGCGGCATTGGCGTGTTCCTGGCGCCCTCGTCCGGATTTCTGATCGGCTTCCTGTTCGGCGCCCCTGTTACCGGCCTGCTGATGCGGCGTTTTCATCGCGGCGCCGGCGCCGGCGTGTTCGTTGCGGCCTTCCTTTCATCGCTGATTGGCGGCGTGCTGGTGATCTATCTGTTCGGCATCGTCGGCCTGGCATTGCTGGCCCACATGACATTCACCCAGGCAGGCATTGCGGTACTGGCATTCATCCCGGGTGACCTGATCAAATGCGTGGTCTGCGCCCTGCTGGTGCAAAACGTCATGCGTGCCATGCCGGCATGGCGACTGGATCGCGACTGATGCACGATGCGCTGCCGGCGGCCAGTGCTGGCGTCCATGGACCACTGCAGCATTGGGCGGCGCGCAGGCCAGCGGCCATCGCGCTCGATGACGGCCGCAGACAATTCAGCTTTGCGCAGCTGGCGCAGCAAGCCGAAAGCGGCGCCCGGGCACTGGCGCAGCGTGGCGCTGCATCGATATGCTGGGTCGACGATGCGGCTGACTGGCCGCTTGCCAACCCGGCCGACATGGCTGCTCCCCTGCTGCAGCTGAGCCGATTTTTTGCCATCCTCAGCAGTCGCCGCACCGCGGCTGTAGGCAGTCCCGACTGGCCGCCCCTGGTGCGCCAGCGCGTGTGGCAAAGCATCGCTGCACTGGCGCCAGCGGCGCTGCCGGAGCATCGGCGTCTGCATGGCGCTGCTGATCATGTTGCCGGCGCCGGCCCGGCCAACGGCACCGCAGTGCCTTGCGAGCGCCTCCAGAGCCTGGCCCATGCCGCTTTCTACATCGGCTTCACTTCAGGCAGCAGTGGACTGCCGAAGGGATTTCGCCGCAGCCACCAGTCCTGGACCAGCAGCTTTGAAATCTGCCTGCAGACCTTTGGCGCCCCCGCGCGCGAAACCGTGCTGGTACCAGGACCCTTGAGCCATTCGCTGTTCCTGTTTGGTGCCCTGCTGGGTATCTGGACGGGCGCCGGCGCGCGCCTGCTCGAGTATTTTTCCGCCGCCACCGCTCTGGCAGCGCTGGCGCGCGGTGAAGCCGGGGCAATGGTTGCCGT
>JBPBPY010000210.1:0-19549 GCA_050954505.1 Janthinobacterium lividum | reverse complement strand
GGTGCGCCGTCTTCATCCCTCAAGCTCAATTCATAAAACGCGATAACCGGATTTCCCCTCGCCAGCTGGCTCGCGAGAATCGCGCCAAAGTCGTGCAGGTCTTTCGGATGCAATACGCTGCTGGAATAACCCATCTGTTGTGCAATCCGTTCCATGCCATTGCTCTGCAAGACTTCGCCGTGCAAAGAGCCGTATTGCTTGGCAATTTGCCGCACGCTGATATTCGAATTTATGGTGGCAAATTCATTGAGCTCAGGTTTGTAAAGATCATTGCGATTTTTATGTACTGGAATATTCGCTTTGCGCAAACGCGTTGCATGGTACAGGTCGACGTTGCCAATGGCCGTCGGTTTGCATGTCGATCCGCCCTGCGCCAATACGCCGGGCAGAGTCACTTCAAGTTTGCCTGGGGACGGCACTGGCACCATGGATTCAAACCGCGGATTTTCGGTTTTTTTGTTCCACGTAATCAATCCGCCCATCAAACGATGACGGATTGATATGCTGCGCTGCCTTGATTCCTGATTGCGCGCGCCTACGGCCCTTAAATCAGGAGCATCAACTGCAGCCGTTGTATGGCCAGTCGGTGTCGAGTATTTCTCCTCTTTCAGGAAAGCTGGCCGGTGAAATTGAATCTGAATGGGGAGTTTCATTTTGATTATTGGAATATGGATTGCCAAGACACTGTGGTGTAAGTGGTCAACAATCATCGATAGTTCCAAAAAGACAACTTTGGCGAGGCCACGTTTCCTACGTCAGATTTTTCCGCTAAATAATGTTTAGGGTTGGGAACAAAACGCATCCCTCGGTTACGAAAGCAATACCGCATTTATGATTATCTCAACGAGGAAATCATCATGAAGCCACGTCTGACAACTTCAATCCTGTTTAATTCAATCGTTGCCGGGATGCTCATTGCTGCCAGCATTCCAGCCCAGGCGCAAAGTGATGAGTATCGCCGCGGTTACGATCGTGGCTATCAGGATGGTGCTTATTCGGGGCGCAATGGCGCCGGCGACGTTGGCAATTGGCGCCGGCGCGGTGGCATTGAAATCGAGTCAGCCTCATATGGCTCGCGCGGCAGGCGATGCGATCTGCGGGACTCGTTGCGTTCGCAATCACGCCGGCAGGAAATCATGCACATCGAAGTCAATAACCGCCTCTGTGGTGACCCTGCCCATGGTCAGCGCAAACAATTGGCAGTCAACTTCCGTTGTAATGGTGGACCGGTGATGCGGCAAGTGACCGATGAAGGGCGCACCATGGCCATTGTCTGCAATTAAGGCAAATAAACTGATTCACTGCTTCGCTGCGGCAGTGCGACAGCCTCGCTATTTATCAAACAGCGAGGGAGGTTCTGTAAGATAATCGAGTGTTGTTGTTCCCTTACATTCCTTATCTGATAGAACCCCATGTACCCTAAAGCCGCGATTTTTAAAGCCAGCAGCCTGGCAATGCTCCTGTCCCTGTCAGCCCTGACAATTTCTGCCCATGCTGTCGATTCCATGTCGCTTGAAGTTGATGGTGGCGCAAAAGTGCAGGCAGCGCGAGTTGCTGCACAGTGGAAATGGAACAAGCAATGGTTGAATGCCAATGATATGTCGTTCACCGGGTATTGGGATTTAAGCCTTGGTCAATGGCGCGGCAATGCGTACCAGGAAGTGCCAGGCGCTCATCAAAACCTGACCGACATCGGCTTCACGCCGATGTTCCGCTACATGAATAACAGCCGCAAGGGTTTCTTTGCTGAAGCGGGTACCGGTCCACATTTGCTGTCGCACGCCTATGACAACAACGGTCGCCGCTTGTCGACGGCGTTTCAATTCCGTACGCTTTTGGGTGTCGGCTATGTGTTCGACAATAAAATGGATATCAGCCTGAATGTCAGCCATTTCTCCAATGGCGGCATCAAGCAGCCGAACAATGGCCAAAATTTCGCTGGCGTAAAACTGGGCTATTCATTCTGAAGCAGCCATGGCGCAGGCCCACGGGCCTGCGCATCGAAAACCGTACGACCGCTGTCCTCGATTTCTCTCTGACGAATTTCATCGTCTGCCTCCAGTATTCCCGGCACTCACCAACGACTTTTGCGCAAGCACTTGCGTGAATCATCGTTCCTGCCACAGTGTTGCTCATTTCCGACAATCGCCAACAATACAGTGCTGTCTGCAGGATTGGAAAATCATGGCGATTACATCAATTTAAATTCCGCCCGGAATTTTAAAATGTTGAACCGTCACGCTTATTTAAACAATTCGCGCTAAATGCGCAATCCGGACTGCATCGATCTCAGAATTCCCCGATTTTCATGGTCATGCGCTGGACGATGCCTGGATACAAGTTTATCTCGCGCAACATTTGGATGGTAATATTACCAGCACTGTATCGAGAACTGGTTGCCACTATCCGAGTGCAGCATGCCTGAAGCAAGGCCACGGCCTCGACAAGCATTACCGTTCCCGTGGTGCCCAACCCGTAGTGGACCAAACGAAATGATGATTTCCCACACTTCCCATCAGGCCGCGCAAAAAAGGGGTCCGACCGTTGCCAGGACGCCGGCATGGCGGCTGTTGCTGATCGACCATGACGCACGCGCCCTGGCCCGCTTGCAACGTTTGCTCGGCGGCCGGGGCTATGAACTCGTGGCTGCAGACGGTGGCGTGCAAGCCCTTGCAAAGTTGGAGAGCGCGGAATTCGACTTGATCGTGATCAGCGTTGGTCAAGCAAACAACGATGGAATGGATTTTCTTCCTGCACTCACGCATGCCAAGACCGATAGCGATCTTTTGCTACTGCTGAACGATACCGATTTCAAGACTGCAGTCGACATGGTCACGCAAGGTGAAGCAAATTATCTTGGCATGCCCTATAGCAGGAGGGATTTGCAAGAGACTGTCGACAATGTTTTACGGCAGCGTTGGCTGAAGCTGGAAAATTTGCGCATGCGCACAGAACTCGATCGCTCGGAGAGTCGTTACCGCTATTTGGTGGATAGCTCGCCGGACATCATCTATACCCTGGATGAAAAAGGACAGTTTTCGTTTGTCAATGACCGGGTGCACCAGCTGCTTGGTCTCGAACAGAGTGGATTGATCGGCAATCATTATCAAAGCCTGGTTCACCAGGATGACCTTGAACGCGCCTACTATGTGTTCAATGAAAGGCGGGTCGGCGATCGTGCCTCGCGCAATGTTGAATTGCGTGTGCGCAGCGGCAGTCTTCGGGATCCCGAACATGGTGGTAATGCAGGTTTGCCGGGGGCGAACAATCCCGGCATGCGCACCATGTCGTTCAACTCCGTTGGCATGTACTGTACCAAGGCGGGTACCTCCGAGCTGGAATTTTTCGGCACCTACGGTGTGGCACGCGACATTACCGAACGCAAACGCGCCGAAGAAATGATTTCCTACCAGGCTTATCACGATGTACTGACTGATTTGCCCAACCGTGCCTTGTTCAAGGACCGGCTTGGTTTGGGCATCATTCAGGCGCGCCGACGTGAAACAGAACTTGCTGTCATGTTCATCGACCTCGACCGCTTCAAGCTGGTCAACGATACGCTCGGTCATGTGAAGGGTGATGAACTGCTCAAGCAGGTTTCCGCCCGCTTGAAATCCTGCCTGCGCCAGGGCGATACGCTGGCGCGGCTTGGCGGTGACGAGTTCACCATTTTTTTGCCTGACTTGCGCAATCGTGACGATGCCCAGGTCGTTGCCAACAAATTTCTCGACAGCTTGCGCCTGTCGTTTGCCCTCGATGGCCAGGAAGTACATATCTCGGCCAGCATCGGCATTGCCATTTATCCTCGCGATGGCGACAGCATCGATGAATTGCTGGTGCATGCCGACATCGCCATGTACCAGATCAAGGGGCAGGGCAAGAATGGCTTTTGCTTCTATGACCCGGCGATGCTGGAAGTGTCGTATCAAAAGATCACGCTGGCGCAAAGCTTGCACAGGGCGATTGAGCAAGGTGAATTCGAGATGTATTACCAGCCGCAAATTGATGTGCGCAGCGGCGCCATCATTGGTGCGGAAGGTTTGATGCGCTGGAATCATCCACAGCGTGGATTGTTGTCTGCCGGCGAATTCTTGCCGTTTGCTGAAGAAAACGGTTTGATGCTGCCGATAACCGACTGGATGCTGGGTGCATTGTGCAGCGATTTACAACAGTGGAACAAGGTCGGCGGCAAACCGAAACGCATGTCGCTGAATTTGTCACCACAGTATCTGGAGCGCGGCGATTTTGTCACCAAGATGCAAGCGGCTTTGCACATGTTCGACATCTTGCCGACGCAGATCGAAGTGGAAATCACCGAGAATATTTGTATTGGCAATCCCCAGCATGCCGTGGAACAGTTGAATAAATTATGCCGCATGGGTGTCAGCGTTGCGATCGATGACTTCGGCACCGGTTATTCCTCATTGGCGTATTTGCACCGGTTTCCGATTCATACCATCAAGATCGATCAGTCGTTCGTGCGCGAGATTCATGAACAGCACGGCCACTATCCTGTCATAACCGCCATCATTTCAATTGCCAAGGGGCTGGGTTTGAACTTGGTAGCCGAAGGCGTGGAAACCATGGTCCAGGCAGGTTATCTACAGCAATCCGGTTGTCATACCATGCAAGGCTACCTGTATCACAGGGCGATGACATCAACCCAGTTTATTGATCTGCTCAAGGAAAATGGCAGCGCGCCGAAGTTGCTCGGTTATGCAACCGCAAGCCGATGTGCCTGACGCTGCTGCAAACTCACGTCATGCCGTTCCGCGAGGCAAATCCTGGAAGACTTGGCAGCAGCTCAGCACTGTTTTCAGTGACGCTGAGCCATCGCCGATGGAGCTGCAATCATCAATCCATTCCGGTGTCGACGTGTACCGTCAACTGTCATGTGCCATCATCGAATGAAAACGGCCATGCCGTAATCCCTCATCGAGATATGCATCGACTGCCACTGCCGGCTTGACCTTCTGCTTCAAGCAGTAGCCTTGCTTGTAGACACTGGCCAGGGTGAATTGCGACTTTGTCAGCATTTCCAACTTCAGGCGCAGCTGGAAAATGGTCACTCGGATATTACTGCCCTCGGTCGATTTTCCCGTTGACTTGAACAGCATCACCAGATCCTTGATCGGAATCACCGTGCCCATTTGATTCAAGAACAGTTCTGCCAGTGCAAACTCGGATGGCGTCAGGTGAATGGTTTTCCCTTGAAACGAGATCAAGCGCGATTCCGGCAGCAAGGTAAGTGAACCGAAACGTAATTTGGTCTTCAGGATGTTTTTCCGTTTCAATGAAGAGACTACCCGCCGTACCAGGTCCGGGACCGCATAAGGCATGCAGATCCAGTCGGCGACAAATTCCGGAAGGTCGGGCGTTTCGGCAAGCAGCGCGTGCGAACGAAACACCAGCACCACTGGCGACAGGACGATGGGCAGGAAAGGGGGATCCTTGATGAACGTCAGTTCGGTTTTTTTCATGCGTTCGATCTTGTCGATGAACGAAGCATCCTGCGCATCGATGAGCAAAACGGATGCCGATTCCGGATAACTGAGCAGGTTTTCCGGTTTCTGGTTGCCGGTCAGATGGGTGACTTGCCATTCGATATGGTCATTCTGCTGTGCCATTTTTGGGAATGCGAGATTTAGCGCGCCAACCTCTTTGTTCAGAGAAGAATATAGTTCGTCTCCAACAATCTTAAGAGTGATTTTCACTTGAGTCTCCCAATTGGTGGGTCATCAGCCACGAGAGTCGTCTCAGCGTTCAAGCGCTGATTGATACGCTTTCTGGTGTTTTGCGTTCGGCTTACGCAGTTTGCTGAAATACATTTACTGGATGAACTGTAACGATGTTACTGTTGGTAGTATACCAGAAACCGAAAGTTTCAAGTCGCTATTATTCTGCTCGCTGGCAAGATCCGCGCAAGGAACCAATGTGTGACATATCGTTACCTACAGGGCATGGCCGACGCTAATGACTTGTTGACAGGGAGAGACATGAATATCAATTTGAAAATTGTCGGAGAAGAGCTGTATTTATTGCTGTCGAGGGAAATCAAAGCCTTCAACCTGGCCTTCTACAAGCTGTCGCGCCAGACCGAAACCGTCGAGGTTTCGATCACGCTGCTGGCAGACAAGCCGGAGGCGGACGATCTGCTGCACAGTCCGGAAAATCCATCCATCCTGCTGATCGATGCGCTTGACCTGTCGCTGATTGAAAAAATCCAGTCGATGGAAAAAAAAGAGCTGCTGTTCATGAAAGACCCAATGTGCTTGCCACTGGTGCTGTCACCGCTGATTACCATCTTTCCTGCGCATGAGCCCTTGGCCGACATTCGCGAATTTCCCGATCTGGTGTCGGACTGGATGTTCATGCCGATTAATTTGCCGGAGCTGGCGCGCCGCATCCTGTGCGCACTACGGCGTAAAAATATTTTGAAGACCAAATTACGTTTTGGTTCATTGACGCTGGTCCCGGAATCGCGGGTGATTTCCTATTTTGGCCGAACCATGCACCTGACCCGCTCGGAATTCGCCCTGGCTGAAATGTTCCTTGGCCAAATGGGTAGCGTGATACCGCTTTCCGACCTGGTTCTGTTGTTCAAGTCAACCGGGAAGTCCACCGAAGGCAGCAACATTCGCGTGACGATTTTTCAGTTGCGCCTGAAACTCGAAATGTTGACGAAGGGCTTGTTCACCGTGGCCAGTGTCTACAAACGCGGATATTGCCTGAAACAGAAAGCCAAGACATTCTCGCGCTTTGAAAGTCCCGAAATCGGTATCGACATGTCACCGTCGGGATCGATGACAACTGCTCATGAATGAAGCGCAGCGTGGCGATGCATTTAAGATAACGAAACGTAAGGAATAATGCCCAAAGCCAAGCTTTCGCTTTTCAAACGGTAAATAAACCCGGATTTTTGCTATTTAATAGTGAAATTCCAAACAATTTTCTTGCGTTGGATGTCACTTTTATGAGTATAATTCCTCATCGTTGAGATTCGAGCTAGTAGTGGTGCAGTATCAGTCTGTCATTCCTTACTTGGTTGAAACGATTTAAACGGGCATCTGCCCAACTTAACTGAAATAGGAATTGTAATGGCAACTGGTATCGTAAAGTGGTTCAATGACTCGAAGGGCTTCGGCTTCATCACCCCTGACGAAGGCGGCGAAGATCTGTTCGCTCACTTCTCGGCAATTCAGTCGAGCGGCTTCAAATCGCTGCAGGAAAACCAGCGCGTCTCGTTCGATGTGACCACTGGTCCTAAGGGCAAGCAAGCTTCGAACATTCAGCCTATCTAAGCTGTCTTAGTTCACGAAATTCTGAAAATCCTCGGCGTGCCGAGGATTTTTTTATGGTTGATCGGTTTTCGAATTGTGCCGGGATTGCGGCGCACTCAACCATCGACCTCATTAACGCAAGTTCGTGCATGTGCCAAGTCGGTTATGCCATCAATGCGTGCAAGGCTGCCATGGCGTTCAATGCCTTGAACGCCGGCAGTGAATGTTTATTCCACCTTGCCCATGAAGTCGCGCTTGCCTATCTCGACACCGTTGTGGCGAAGAATGGCATACGCGGTGGTGATGTGGAACAGGAACTGCGGAATGGCGTAGTGCAGCAAATAGGTCTGGCCGACGAAGGTCTTGCCATTCGGGCCGGCACTGGTGGTAATACTGCGGGTTTCGGCGCCTTCGAACGATGAGGCGGGCAAGCTGTCAATGAAGGCGACTGTCTTGCTGATGCGTGCTTGCAGCTCTTCAAAGGTTTTTTCCGTATCCTCGAATTTTGGTACCTCGACGCCTGCCAGCCGGGCACTGGCGCCCTTGGCAAAATCACATGCGACCATGATCTGGCGCGTCAATGGCAGCATGTCGGGATAGAGCCTGGCGGTGAGCAAGGCATCCGCTTCGATCTTGCGGACAGTGGCGTAGGTCTGGGCTTTTTCAAGATTGGCCGACAGGGCGGCGAGCATTTGCTTGAATACGGGAACGGATGCGGCGTAGACGGTAAGTGTCATGATGGTCTCCTGGAAAAGTGCAGGAATCATAACACCGGGCACTGGGCACCGTAGCGCCTGTCCCAATGATCGCTCAGAGTGATTCGCGCAGCCGGTGACGCAAATTGTTTTCCGCTTGCCAGCGTATTCTCTCGGCCGTGCTGCTGGCCTCCTGCGTCAGGAAGTCGGCGTCCTTTGCCAGCTGGGCTTCGAGCAGGCGATTGGCCTGGTTCCAATCCGGCATGATGGTGCCATAGAATGCCACTGTGTTGCCGTGCTGGATCAAGAGCGTGGGGAAATTCTCGACGTCGAGGTCGCCTACCACATCGGCATGATCTTCGATGTCAACCCACACGAACTGCTTGTCTGGATGGCGCGCGGCGAAGCGGTCGAATCCATCCCGGCTGGCACAGCAAACGTCGCACCACTGCGCACACAGGCAGGCAATGATCCAGACTGCAGCCTGATCATTGGCTTGACCATCGAGTACGGCAAGGACGCCGCGGCGATTGTCCATTGTTAAGGTCTGGCTGCTCATGCGGTATTTTACCGCAGGCCTGCTGCGGTACGGCTGCGGTAAAATAACGGCATGCACACCATCCTTGCCATTGAAACCTCGACCGAACTGGCCTCGGTTGCGCTGCTGCGTGGCGACCAGGTCATTTCACGTGTCAGTGCCGATGTGGCGACGCATTCGCAAGCGGTTTTGCCTTTGGTCCAGCAACTGCTGGCCGATGCCGGTTTGACGCTCAAGCAGTGCGACGCCCTGGCCTTTGGTGCCGGGCCAGGTTCTTTCACCGGCGTGCGCACTGCCTGCGGCATCATTCAGGGCCTGGCCTACGGCGCGGGCTTGCCGGTCATTCCTGTTGGCACGCTCATGGCCATGGCTCTGGCATGTCATGAAGCGCAGGGTGGCAACGACGTGGTGGCGTTGCTCGATGCACGCATGGAAGAGGTGTACTGGGCGCAATATCATTTCAACGGCGATTGGCAAGTGCTGATGCCGCCCACCTTGTCCAAGGCCGGGGAGGTCGCGCCGCTGCCCGTGAGGACGTCGCTGGCTGCATGTGGCAACGGCTTGCCGTTGCTTGTTGATGATGGCCGGCTTGTAGCCGCTCGGTGCTACCCGGATATCATGCCGCATGCAGTCCAGATTGCGCGGCTGGCACTGCTGGCCTACGGCCGTGGCGAATTGCTCGAGGCCCGCAATGCCCAGCCTGTCTATCTGCGCAATCGGGTGGCATTGACCACACTTGAGCGCCAGGAAGTGCAGATGCAACGCGCCAGGCTGGCTGCTTCCATGCCTGCAGCCGCCACAGCGGTGCAACCATGAACCTGGCCACGCGCATCAGTCGCCCGAACGCGTCGTCAAACAGTGCCACCGGCCAGCACAGTGATGAGTCCCTGCGATTGGCCGCCATGCACAGCACGGATATCGATGAAGTGCTCGACATTGAACTGGCAGCATATCCATTTCCATGGGTGCGCGATAACTTCGTCGACTCGCTGCATTCAGGCTACCAGTGCTGGGTTGCCCGCGATGCGCAACATCATCTGCTTGGCTACTACCTGATGATGGTCGCGGTCGATGAAGCCCATTTGCTCAACATCACCGTACACGTGCACCGACAGGGGCAGGGTGCCGGTTTGCAGCTGCTCGATCATGCCAGCGCGCAGGCGCGCGAGTTGGGCATGGCGTCAATGCTGCTGGAAGTCAGGCCATCGAATACGCGCGCACTGGCGATCTATCAGCGTTATGGATTCCGGCAGATCGGCCTGCGCAGGAATTATTATCCGGCCGCGCAGCAGCAGCGTGAAGATGCGATCGTCATGAGATTGCCGCTATGAGCCAGGATCAAACGCGTCGCGATGGCTTCCTGGCTGAAATGGGACTGGGGCCGCGTTGGCGAGCGCGCGTCGGCGAGCGCAGTGCAATGGCCACCGAACCGGACCCGGCAGGGCAAGGTAACGCGTTGCCTGCTGCTACCATCGAACAGCCGGTTCGGTCGGCGCAGCCATCGGCCATGTCCAGAAACCTGCACACGCCGGCTGAGGAGAAGATGCTGCCGAAGGGAAGTCAGGCAACCGGGCCTGCCGTCCCGCATCCACCGGTGACTTCAACCGCGACCGTGGGAGATGCCTGGTCCGATGAAGAACTTGCCAGTGCCTGGAACAATGCCGTTCCTCTTCCATCGTCCGCAGCCGAGCCCGGCAGCAGCAGGCCGGCTGCTGCCAGGTCAGGAAGCGCCAACAGGGCATCAAATGCCTCGGCCGGCGCACAGGACAGCCAGCGCCCCACGTCATCTGGCTTGGCAGACAGCGACCTGGCCGGCGCATCGGCTGGCCATGTACAGGTCGGCCCCACTGCAGAGGAAATTGCCGGCATGGACTGGGAACAGCTGAAGTCAGCCGTGGCATGCTGTGTCAAATGCAAGCTCTGCCACTCGCGCACCAAAACCGTGTTCGGCACCGGCGACCAGCAGGCAGGCTGGCTGTTCGTCGGCGAAGGCCCCGGACGCAATGAAGACCAGCAGGGCGAACCCTTCGTCGGTCCCGCCGGCAAGCTGCTCGACAACATGCTGCTGGCAATGCAGCTGCGGCGCGGCGAGAACGCCTACATTGCAAATATCGTCAAGTGCCGGCCGACTGGCGCAGACGGACGCGACCGCCCGCCGGAACCCGAGGAAGCTGCCGCATGCCTGCCTTACCTGGAGCGGCAGATCGCCTTGCTGCAGCCATCGATCGTGGTCGCACTCGGCAAGACCGCTGCTGTCAGCTTGCTGGATTTGCCGCCATCGACTACCTTGTCGGGCTTGCGCGGCAAGGTGCATGCGCGTGGCAGCTTGCCGTTGATTGCCACGTTTCACCCGGCATATCTGCTGCGCAAACTCTCCGACAAGGCCAAGTCCTGGAGCGACCTGTGCCTGGCCATCGCGCGTTTCGGTGCCAAGGCCGAGGCGCTGGAACCTGCGACGCAAAGTCTGCCAGGCACGACTTTGGCGGCAGAAGCTGGCGCAGATGAACACGGCGGCTTGTTCGGGGACCAGCGCTAGTGCCTGTCTTTGCCGCATGTGGCGCTGAGTATGCCCTGGCTGTAACGCGCCGGCACTGAAGCATTCATGCCCAATCAGAACAGGCCGCCGGCCTTGCCGCTGCAAGGTGTCGCCGGCGCACAGGTTTCCTGCCAGGCCCGCTTCGAGCACCGCTGGGGCATGTTGCATGACCCCCATGTCCGGGCGCTGGCCTGGCTCATCGACGCACCTGGCCTGCTCGATGGGGCCGACCCAGCCTGGCATGGCCAGATTGCCAGCCTGCCGGCCAACGCCGGCGCCCTGGCACAGCCATGGCTGCAAGAGCTCGATCGTCAGCCGCAAGCATTGCATGCTGCCATTGCGCAGCAGCCCACGACCCGCCTGGGCCGGTATGCTGAAAAGCTGATGGCCTTCTATTTTTCCCGCCTCGGCATCCTGCGCGCCCACGGTCTTCAGGTCGGCAATGGCAAACTTGGCACGGTGGGCGAATTCGATTTTCTGCTGCAGGACGAGCAAGGCTTGCGTCACTGGGAATTCGCCACCAAATTCTATCTGCTTGAAAAGCCCGACATTGCTGCGCAAACGTTGGCTGACTATTTCATTGGCCCCAACCTTGCCGATACGCTTGGCGCGAAAATGGGCAAGATCCTGCATCGCCAGCTGGCACTGAGCAGTCATCCCGCTGCACAGGCCTTGTTGCCCGCGCCGGTGGTGAAGGCCCAGGCGCTGGTGAAGGGCTGGCTGTTCTACCACGGCAGTGTTCTGGCACCGCATGATGGCCCGTTATCGATGTCGCTTGATGTGCTGTCGGACGCTGCAGGGTCGTCCTCCGCGGCGAGTGCCGATGAGGGCGCCGGTCTGGCGCCTGCCCATTGCCGTGGCTTCTGGTGTGAAAACAGCCGTTTCCAGGCCGAGCTCGCCGCAATGCCGACAGCGCCGGAGCCCTTGATGGCAATCCTGCCGCGGCTGTCCTGGCTGGCGCCAGCGCGGCTGCCGTTGGCGCAAACCCATGCCCGTGCGGCCATGCCGGCAATTCTGGAGCGCCACTTCGCCACTGACACGATGCCAGTGATGGTGGCCTTGATGGCGCCCATTGAAGGGGAGGCAATTGAAATCCGGCGCGGCTTCATCGTGCCGGACGACTGGCGCCGCCGCGCCGGCGAGCGCCGGCAAGCCGCTGGCTGATCGATCAGTGCTTGTGTTCGCCAATCAGCGCAATGGTATCGAACTCGCGCTGGTTGGCATGATGGCGCCGCAGGATCAGATACATGATGCAGGAAACAAACAAGCCGAAGATCACGATGATGACATTCACGTTCATGTCGATCTTCACCATCAGTGCGTACAGCATCAGCATTGCCAGCACGGACAGGTTTTCATTGAAGTTTTGCACGGCGATCGAATGTCCGGCGCTCATGAGCACATGGCCGCGATGCTGCAGCAGCGCATTCATCGGCACCACGAAATAACCGGCCAGCGCACCGATGACGATCAGCAGCGGATAAGCGATCCAGACACTGGTGACCAGCGTCATGCAGATCACCACAAAACCCATGATGATGCCAAGCGGGATGACCGACAGGGATTTCTTGAGCGGCACAAAACGGGCCGCCGCAATCGCGCCCATGGCAATGCCCACCGCCACCACGCCTTGCAGGATGGCGGCGCGATCGAGCGGCATGTGCAGCGATTTCTCCGCCCACTTCAGCACGATGAATTGCAGCGTGGCGCCTGCGCCCCAAAACAGCGTGGTGACCGACAGCGAAATCTGGCCCAGCTTGTCTTTCCACAAACGCGTATAGCAGCCGGCAAAATCGGTTACCAGCTTGAAGGGGTTGCGTTCCTGGTGCGCATACCGTGCGCCGGTGTCGGGAATGCGCAGATTGAACAGCGACGCCAGGACATAGCAAGCCACGATCACGCACAGCGCCGCTTCGATCGGCGTATCGACGCCGGTGTTGATGACGGGAAGGTCGAATTTCAGCAGGGCAGTGCTGACACGTTCATTCACCAGCGCGCCGCCCAGTACGGTGCCGAGAATGATCGAGGACACCGTCAGGCCTTCGATCCAGCCATTCGCAGCCACCAGCTTTTCCGGCGGCAGCAATTCGGTGAGGATGCCGTATTTCGCCGGCGAATATGCCGCAGCGCCAAAGCCTACCACGGCATACGCCAGCAATGGATGCACGTCGAAAAACATGATGCCGCAGCCGACCACCTTGATGAGGTTGGTGATGAACATGACCCGCCCTTTGGGCAAGGCATCGGCAAAGGCGCCGACGAAGGCAGCCAGCACCACATAGGAGAGCACGAAAAACAATTTGAGCAGAGGCGTCATCCATGCGGGAGAATGCATGGATGTCAATAAGGCGATGGCTGCGATGAGCAAGGCATTATCTGCTAGCGACGAAAAAAACTGCGCCGCCATGATTGTGTAAAACCCGCGATTCATTCGCATTTTTGCTTGGGATAAGAAGACACTGGTTTGCTTTATACCATGAAATTCCGGGGCATCCCCGGTTTTGGCGATGGCATGCCGACGCCATGACTGCAGCAGCCGGCCCGGTTGCGCGCCTCCGGTAAAATGACGGTTTTACCAACGTCAGACAGGCAAAGACACACCGTCATGGCTAAAGCAAAAACCAATTACAGCTGCACCGAATGTGGCGGCATCACCAGCAAGTGGGCCGGGCAATGTCCGAATTGCGGCCAGTGGAATACGCTGGTGGAAACCATTGTCGAGACGGCCGGACCGTCGGTCAACCGGCTGTCGTCGCAAAGCCACCAGGGCCTGGCGCAAACGTCGCCGGTGCTGACGCTGGCCGATATCGATGCAATCGATGTGCCACGTTTCTCGACCGGCATCGAAGAGTTCGACCGGGTACTTGGCGGCGGCCTGGTGGCCGGCGGCGTGGTGCTCATCGGCGGCGATCCCGGGATCGGCAAGTCAACCTTGTTGCTGCAGGCATTGGCGTCGATGTCGCGCACGAAAAAAGTGTTGTATGTCAGCGGCGAGGAATCGGGTGCGCAAATCGCACTGCGGGCCAAGCGCCTGGCGGTCGACGCCAAGGACTTGCTGCTGCAGGCCGAGATCCAGCTGGAAAAGATGCTGGGTACGCTGGAGACGCACAAGCCGCAGGTGGCCGTCATCGATTCGATCCAGACCGTGTATTCCGATGCCCTGACCTCGGCGCCAGGCTCGGTTGCCCAGGTGCGCGAATGCGCAGCGCAACTGACCCGCTTTGCCAAGCAGCATGGCGTGACCATCATCATGGTTGGCCATGTCACCAAGGAGGGCGCGCTGGCTGGCCCGCGGGTGCTCGAACATATCGTCGACACGGTGCTGTATTTCGAAGGCGATGCACATTCGAGTTTTCGCCTGGTGCGCGCCATCAAGAATCGTTTTGGCGCTGTCAATGAACTCGGTGTCTTCGCCATGACCGAGAAAGGACTCAAGGGCGTATCGAACCCATCGGCGCTGTTCCTGTCGCAGCATGACAACCAGGTGCCTGGCTCCTGCGTGATGGTGACCCAGGAAGGAACCCGGCCGCTCCTGGTGGAGATCCAGGCGCTGGTGGATGCCTCGCATCTGCCCAACGCGCGGCGCCTGTCGGTGGGGCTGGAACAAAACCGGCTGGCAATGCTGCTGGCGGTGCTGCACCGACATGCCGGGGTGGCGGCCTTCGACCAGGATGTGTTCATCAATGCCGTGGGCGGTGTGAAGATTACCGAGCCGGCCGCCGATCTGGCGGTCATGCTGGCAATCCAGTCATCGATACGCAACAAGCCTTTGCCGCGCGGGCTGGTGGTGTTTGGCGAAGTCGGGCTGGCGGGCGAGATTCGGCCCGCACCGCGGGGCCAGGAGCGTTTGCGCGAAGCTGCCAAGCTGGGGTTTTCGATTGCCCTGATTCCCAAGGCAAATGCGCCCAAGCAGGCGGTGGAAGGCCTTACCGTGGTGGCGGTCGAGCGCATCGACGAGGCGCTCACCAAGGTGCGGGAGATGGATTGAGCCTGCGGTTTTACGGCGTGGGCCAGACTGGCCCGGGCGGCAGCCGGCGCTGCAAGCAGCAGCGTTGGCGAAAATTCATTTGACTGCCAGCTCGGCGGCGGCAATGCCGCTGCGTACGGCGCTCTCCAGCGTGGCCGGGTAATCGCCGGCAGTGTAGTCGCCGGCAATGACCAGGCCGTCGAAGGAGGTGGCATTGCCAGGCCTGGCCAGGCCGGGGGTGCAGGCAAAGGTCGCGCGCTTTTCGGAAATCACCTTGCTCCACAAAGGCGTATCCAGGCCGGGAAGACTGAAATTGCGCTTGAGCTGAGCGGTGATTGCCCGCACCAGTTGCGCGCTGCCGGCCTCGATGGCCCTGGCTGAGGTACTGATCACCACGGCAAGCAAACCGGACTGCCCGGCATGCAGCTGGCCGCGGTCGAAAACAAACTGTCCCCAGTCGCCGTTTTCATCATCATCGATCAAGGCGTAGAACGGCAGTGGCAAGGCCATCTGCGCACCATACTGCAGATAACAGGTGGTGATCGGTTCATGGGTCAATGCCGGAAATGGCTGCGCCATGCCAAGCTGTTCCAGCAGCCTGGCGCTTTCCCATGCCGGCGTGGCCAGGATCACGCTGTCGAACGGCAGCACATCCGCTGTCGTGGCGCCATGTTGTTCGGTGTTGGCATGCTCCGGCGCACGGTCGAGTTTGATCATCCAGCCTCGCTCTTGCTGTTCCAGCCTGGTGACCGCTGTGCCGTAGCGCACCGTACCGCCCGCTTGTTTGACGAATTCCAGTGCCGGCGCAGGAAACAGGCTGCTCAGGTCGATGCGCGGCAACAGCATGTCCGATGCCTTGCGACGCGCACCAAGGCTGTCGCGCAGGACGTTCAGGAACACCTGGGCCGAGGCCTGATCAGGTGGTGTGTTGAGTGCGGCAATGCACAGGGGCCGCCACATCAGCGCCACCAGTTTCGGGCTCTGATCGAAACGCTGCAACAATTCACTGACGCTGCAATCAGCATGCAAACGCCAGTCCATCCAGCGGGCGGTGCTGGAAAACCGTGCCAGGCCGAGTTTGTCTTGGCGGTCGAGTCCGCTCGCGCGCCATAACGCGACCAGCAAATGCAGCGGGGCCGGCAAGGCCGCCGTGAGGAAGTCCATGCCGCCGCTTGCCGGCGGATAGCGCATTTGCAGCGGCAAGCGCAGCAAGGCAGCATCAAGGTCCACGCCCACGCGCTCGATCATGCGCAGCGACTCGGTGTAGGCGCCCAGCAGGATGTGCTGGCCGTTGTCGAGTTCGTGCCCGTTCAGTTCAACCCGGCGCGCCCGGCCACCCGGCACGCGGCTGGACTCGAACACGGTGACTTGCTGGCCGCGGCGCGCCAGTTCGACCGCAGCGGCGCAGCCGGCCCAGCCGGCGCCGACGACCGCATGATGGCCGCTCATTCAACCATGGACATAGGTCTTCCAGGCCAGCCACAGCTTGCGGATGGGCGTCAGGGAAATGCGCTGGTTGAGCACATGGTAGCCATCATGCTCGATTTCACCAAGCAGGGCGCGGTAGATCGCTGCCATCATCAATCCCGGGCGCTGGGCCCGGCGGTCTTCGGCAGGAAGCAGCGCAAACGCTTCCTCATAGGCCGCCTGCGCGCGCGCAACCTGGAACTGCATCAGCTTGACGAAGCTTTCGGTGTGGCGCGCATTGAGGATGTCGGCGGCCGTGACCCCGAACTGCTGCAATTCATTGACCGGCAAATAGATGCGCCCCATGCGCGCATCTTCACCAACGTCGCGGGTGATGTTGGTAAGCTGAAATGCCAGGCCCAGCTGTTCGGCATATTTCAATGTAGCCGGATTGGTGGCGCCAAAGATGCTGGCCGACAGGATGCCGACCACCCCAGCGACATGCCAGCAGTATTTGCGCAAGCCGGTATAGTCGAGATAACGGGTCTGGTCGAGATCCATTTCCATGCCATCGATGATCGCCTGCAGATGCTTGCCATCGAGCTGGTAGACGGACAGGTGCGGCGCCAGTGCCCGGGTGACAGGATGACTCGGATTGCCGGCCAACATGGCGGCAACTTCCTGGCGCCACCACATCAGCTTGGTGCGTGCCAGGGTGGCGTCGGTGCACTCGTCGACCACATCATCGACCTCGCGGCAAAAGGCATACAGCGCCGTAATGGCGCGGCGCCGTTCGGCAGGCAGGAATAAAAAACTGTAATAAAAGCTCGAACCGCTGGCTGCTGCTTTTTGCTGGCAATATTCGTCGGGGGACATAAAACGCGTTTAACACCGTCTGGAAAGCCGCTATGCTAGCCGACAACGGCCCACTACACTATCGGAAACTGCAATCCGGCTGAATGGGCGTCCATCAGGCCAGCTGGGCCCGCATGCGCATTGCCCGCCAGGCCAGCAGTACATAGTCGGTGCGCCCAAGCCTGGGGCGCTGGCGAAAGACATCGAAGCCGGCTTTTTCAATGGCTTCGAGAATCCACAGGCCGCCTTGCACCACCAGGCGCAGCTCCCAGCCGATGCGCCCCGGCAGTCGCAAGGCCAGCGGCGCACCCGACAGCAGCAGCGCGCGCGCCCGCGCCACTTCAAATGCCATCAGGTCGCGCCATGCCGGTGTCACCAAGCCGTTGGCCAGCATCTCCTCGCTGACGGCAAACCGCGCCAGGTCTTCCAGAGGTAGGTAGATGCGCTCTTTTTTCCAGTCGACCGCCACATCCTGCCAGAAGTTAATCAGCTGCAGCGCGGAGCAGATGGCGTCGGACTGCTGCAGATCACGCGCGTCGCTGGTCCCATACAGGTGCAGCATCAGGCGGCCCACCGGGTCGGCCGAACGGCGGCAGTAATCGAGCAGATCGGCAAAGGTGGCGTAGCGTTTGGTGACCACATCCTGCCTGAAGGCGCTGAGCAGATCGCGCATTGGCTGCAAGGGCAGGGCATAAGCCTTGGTCATGACCGCCAGGTTGAAGAACAGGGGCGACTGCGGCACCTTTCCCTGTTCGATGCGGTCGAGTTGCTGTTCGTAGGCATGCAGCGCTGCCAGCCGTTCGGCGGGCAGCGCATCTCCTTCGTCGGCCAGGTCGTCGGCACTGCGGGCAAAGGCATAGATTGCCTCCACTGCCGGGCGCAGCCGGGCTGGCAGCAGGATCGAGGCGACAGGAAAATTTTCGTAATGGTCTACAGACATTGGTGCCCAGAAAGTTCAGTGCAGGAAATGAAAACAAGCCGATGTGCGGTGTCGGGGCGAGGGTCGATGCGAGACGCCGGGGCCTGAATTCTGCCTGCCGGATTTCGCCTGCGCAAGGCCGTATCTTCCGGCATGCGCGCACCGCCGGCGTGCAAAAACTCGACCCCGCTTCAGGAAATCCAGTAAAATCGCTGGCTGAAGTTGACGCGGCGCCGGCATTCCACCGGCAACCGGGCAAACACCGCGAGGATGGCGAAATTGGTAGACGCACCAGGTTTAGGTCCTGACGCCAGCAATGGTGTGGGGGTTCGAGTCCCCCTCCTCGCACCAGGTAACCAAGGCTGCAGCCAGAACGCTGCGGCTGCGCGGGCAACACACCCACCCGATCACGCCGGCCAGCACAGGTGCCGTGCGAACGTTGTAAGCCATGGAGTAAATGGCTGTTCGCGGCGCTTTTGCCTTGGTCTGGTATTGAAGACACACTCACATTTTTTGGACGATTCACATGGCAACTGCAGTCGAAACACTGGATAAACTCGAACGCCGCATGACGATCACATTGCCATTGGCTGATGTGCAGGCGGAAGTTGAAAAGCAGCTCAAGATCCGCGCGCGCACCGTCAAGGCGCCGGGCTTCCGTGCCGGCAAGGTGCCCATGAAGATGGTAGCGGCCCAGTACGGTTTCCAGGTCGAAAACGATGTGTTGAATGACAAGGTTGGCCGCGCATTCGGTGCCGCTGCCGCGGAAAACAACCTGCGCGTGGCCGGCATGCCGAAGATCGAGCCCAAGGCCGGCGAAGGCGAAGAAGGCGTCGTGGCTTTCGATGCGACCTTTGAAGTCTATCCTGAAGTCAAGCTCGGCGACCTCGCCGGCGCTGAAGTCGAACGTACGGTTGCCGAAGTGTCGGACGCCGAAATCGACAAGACCATCGACATCCTGCGCAAGCAGCGCGTGCACTACCACGTCAAGGGAGAGCAGGGTGCGCACGGCGACGGCGGCGAAGCCACTGCACAGAACGATGACCGCGTCACCATCGATTTCGTCGGTGTCATCGACGGCGTCGAGTTCGAAGGCGGCAAGGCCGAAGACTACAGCTTCGTGCTCGGCGAAGGCCGCATGCTGGCAGAGTTCGAAGCCGCAACCGTGGGCCTGAAGGTCGGCGAGTCGAAGACCTTCGACCTGGCATTCCCCGAGGACTATCATGGCAAGGATGTAGCCGGCAAGACCGCAACCTTCACCATCACGCTGAAAAAGCTGGAATGGGCGCACATGCCGGAAGTCGATGCAGAATTCGCCAAGTCGCTCGGCATCGAAGATGGCGACCTGACCA
>JBPBPY010000182.1:0-19992 GCA_050954505.1 Janthinobacterium lividum | reverse complement strand
AGTAGCAGAACACCTCGAACCGGCTGCGGTCCAGGCCGGCCAGCACCGGTTCGAAGAAATACAGCAAGGCGTGCTCGCGATAGTCGCCCGAGACAAATCCGATCTTCAGGCGCCGTTCCGGATCACGGTCATTCGCATGCGGCAGGCGCTGGGCCAGCAACGGCGTTTCATATACCTGGGCATAGCGCTTGTGTTCGGCGAACAGCTGCTGCGGCGTCAGGTCAGGCACGGTTTGCATCGTCAACAGCATGTTGCTGAACACGTCAGCAAGCTCGGGCGCCTGTTCCAGCGCCTGGCGAAAACAGCCGATTGCTTCCTGCGCTTCGCCGCGGTCGCGCAAGGCATTGCCGAGGTTGTTGTACGCCATGGCATACGCCGGTTCCAGGGCAATCGCCTGCCTGAATTGGGCGATTGCTTCATCGAGACGGGCGACATCGCGCAGCGCATTGCCGTAGTTATTGTGGATCAGGGCAGTGGCATCGAGCGCGAGTGCGCGCTCGAAATGGGGCAGCGCCTGTGCCGGCTGGCCAAGATTGCGCAGGGCATTGCCATAGTTGTTGTACGCCATGGCGTAATCAGGATCGAGCGCCAGCGCCTGCTGATAACACTCTGCCGCTTCCTTGACATTGCCCAGCTCATGGGCAGCCGAGCCCAGATTGTTGTAGGCACTGGCGTAGTCAGGCTTGTTGTCCAGGGCCTGGATGTAACTTTCCATCGCTGCCGGAAAATTGCCCTGGGCTTGCAGGAGGGTGCCCAAGTTGTTGTAGGCAATTGCACTGGCTGGATCGAGCACCAGCGCCTGGTGCAGATTGGCAATCGCCATGTCGGTCTGGCCGCAGGCATGCTGCAGCATGCCCATGCTGACATGCACCGCCGAGGTTGGCGTGAGTGTCAAGGCCATGCCGATCTGGCGCATTGCCAGCGCAAAGTCGCCACGATGCTGTGCCAGTGTGCCGGCCATGTGCAAGGCATCGGCATGCTCGGGAAAGACGTCCAGGATGCGATCGTACAGCCTTGCGGCAGCGTCGAACTGGCCAGCGCGATGCAGGGAAAGTGCATCGTTCCAGACGGCGTCGACGGTATGGGTTGAAACTGGCTTCATCAGGTGAGCTCCAGAATGGCTGCCAGCGGCAAATCCGCCGGTGCTTCATACATTGCCAGCACCCATGCCTGGGCCGGATTGGCGGCCGCACGCTTGAGCTGGTCGAAGAAAAAATTGATTGACACTCGGTCCAGGCCGGCCAGTGGATCGTCGAGCAGGTTGACGGTTGCACCGGCTGCCAGCGCGGCAGCGAGCCAGACCTTGCGCTTGCTGCCGGTCGAGAGCATGTACAACTGCTTGTCCAGGTGGGGTGCAAGCGAGAGGCCGTTGATGACGTGATCGAGCATGCCCTGGTCGAAGGCCGGATAGCGCGGCGCAAGCGAAGCAAAATAGGCACGCGGCGTGATCTGGTCGAACTGTTCGCTGCGCGGCTCGATCCAGAATACCTGGCGCCGATAATCGTCGGCTTGCCGTGCCAGCTCCACCGCACCAATGGCCAGCGTACCCGAATCTGCGGATACGGCGCCGGCAAGCAGGCGCAGCAGGCTGCTCTTGCCGCTGCCATCGCCACCGCGAACCACGGTCACCCCAGCGCCAATGTCAATGGAATAGCCGTCGAACAGCTTGTTGCCGGGATGGGAAAAATGCAGGTCGCTGGCGTGCAGGATGACGATCGGCAGTGCGGTCATGGCGAGTTTTTCATAAGCATGCGCCAGCATACCGCGAGCCTGCACACATTGCGAGTCCGGCAAGGCGATTTGCCGGCCTGCCCACGCATGGGCAGGCAAAAAAAATCCCTTCGACGACCAGGCCGGCGACACACAGCCGCATGGGTGGATCGTCGAAGGGACATCGGCGCGCAGGCAGACGCTGCAGCAGGTTCGGATGAAGGCAGCGCAGTGACCGGAGAACAGTGACCGAAGAACAGTGACCGGATCAATGATGCGGATACCGGAACCGGCATGCCATGGTCAAGGTTCTCACCGCATTGCAGAGGCCGCCATGCCGACAGCGCCCGCCGTCCATCAATACTTGTAGAACATTTGCTGGATTGCCTTGCTGTCGCTGGTTTTGGTCAGTGCCAGCATCAGCAGGATGCGTGCCTTTTGCGCATTGAGCGTGTCCGACACCACGAAGTCGAGTTCATCGTCGTTGGCTTCGCCGTTGCGCGCCAGGATACCCTGCCCCACACGGCTGCTGCGCACGACCAGCACGCCCTTCTTGCGCGCTTCGATCAGCGCCGGCTTGACCGGATTGGCCAGACTGCCATCGCCAACGCCGGCGTGGATGATGCCCTTGGCACCGGCGGCCACGAAGGCATTCAGCGCCACCGGTCCCATGTTGGCATAACCATAGACGATGTCGACCTGCGGCAGCACATCGAGATTGCTGACATCAAACTCGGTATCGGCGGTGTTCAGGCGCGTCGAGGTGCGGTAGAAGTAAGGCTTGCTGCCCTGGATGTAGCCCAGCACGCCAATCTCCGGCGTCTTGAAGGTGTCGAGCAGCGAGGTATTGGTCTTGGTGACTTCACGCGCGGCATTGATCTGGTCATTCATTGCCACCAGTACGCCCTTGCCCACCGCTTCCTTGCTGCCGGCCAGCAGCACCGAGTTGTACAGGTTGATCGGACCGTCTGCCGAGATCGCGGTTGCCGGACGCATGGCGCCGACCACCACCACCGGCTTCTTGCTCTTCACCACCAGGTCGAGGAAGTAAGCGGTTTCTTCGATCGTGTCCGTGCCATGCGTGATGACGATGCCATCGACATCGCTTTGCGCCAACAGCACATTGACGCGTTTGGCCAGCTTGAGCCAGTAGTCATTGTTCATGTTTTCGCTGGCGATCTGGAACACCTGCTCGCCGCGCACGTTGGCGACTTTCTTCAATTCCGGCACGGCGTCGATCAATGCTTCGACGCCGATCTTGGCGGCGGTATAGCCAACCGTGGTGGTCGAAGAAGCGCCGGTGCCGGCAATGGTGCCGCCCGTGGCCAGGATGACGACATTGGGCATGCGCGTGGCCGCCGGTGCAGTGGCTTGGGCCTGGGCCGGCGACATGGGGACGAACAGGGCAGATCCCAGCATCAATGCGGAACACAGGATGGTCTTTTTGAACATGGTGGTTTCTCTCGGTTATCGGAATTGAGGTTCTTACGGCGCAGCAAGTGTAGGGGCCGCATCCGTTCGAAGGCAATGATCGATCGGACAACTTTCATGACCATGCACAATTGCAATGGATTTATTCGAACGGTTTATTTTACTCCTGGTATCTATCGGTTGCTGATCAGGAGTTCAGCCAGCCGCATGCTGCCGCTGTCTGTTTTTCGGGCAGCGGCATCAGCCAGGCTGGTTACCAGTGTGTCGATGGTCTGGTCGCTCGCGGTGCTAAGGCGCTGCAGGATGCCGATCTCGCGCGTGCACTCGGCATCCTCGAGCGAGAGGAAACGCACGCCGTGGTTGGCGCTGCCGGCCGCCGCCAGTTCGAAGGGGATGATGGACACGCCCAGTCCCTGGCGCACCATCTCGAGAATGACGGCTGGCTCATCGAGTTCCATGTTCTCGCGCACCTGGATGCGGTGCCGCTTCAGATACCGGTCGACCAGTTGGCCGCCATACGAGCGGCGGCTGTAGCGGATGAAAGGATGGCTGCGCAGCAGTGCGCGCAGCGTGTTTTCACGGCTGCCGGACGGCGCGATGGCGACATAGGTTTCCCGCATCAGCGTGGTCCACAGCAGGGCGCCGGTCATGCGCAGGCTGGGCTTGATCATCACGGCAATGGCCAGCTCATTGCTGTCGATATGTGACATCAGCTGCACCGATGTTCCGGGCACGACATTGACTTCAACCAGTGGCAGGCGGCTGCGAAACAGCGCCAGCGCCTGCGGCAGCAAGGCCAGCTGGACGGTTGAAATGGCGCCCAGGTCGACCTTGCCGCGCACGCCGTCTTCGAGCTTGTGTCCTTTCATGCCGCCATACAGGCGCAGGATTTCCTGCGCCGTTTCCAGCAGTTCGCGCCCGCGTGCCGACAGCAGCACCGACTTGCCGCAACGCTCGAAAAGCTGGCAGTCGAGATCGTCTTCCAGCCGCTTGATCTGCATGCTGACGGCCGACTGTGTCAATCCCAGTCTGGCAGCTGCATTGGAAAACGATGCCAGTTCGGCAGCGGCGGCAAAAGTCTTCAGATAACGCAGCATGAAAAATCCGGTGAATGACAAACAGGGTCGGTAAACACGAAACACGGCACACAAAGCAGGAAACACAAAACCCGAACCGAACAACCTGAATCGCCTTGGGCACCGCTCGGGCAAAGCTCGAGCCGCAGCGACGGCCGTTCGAGCTGAGTACGCGGATGCCGAAAGGATCCATGATTGGTCTGCAGGCATCATGCAAAGCATGGTGCAGTATCAAATAATTTGATACTCAGTGCAATAAATTTGAATTGTACATTCCAAATCAAGCTGGGTAGACTGGCACCGTCGCCTGCTTCAATGTCTTGTGCAATTGAAGCAGCGCTGGATTGCGCCGGCGCTGGAATCCTTTTCAGCGCCGGTATTGCCGAACTCTCACAAGGAATCCCATGTCCGCTACCCCACTGTTCCACCTTGCCTTCCCGGTCAGGGATCTCGATGAAGCACGCGCTTTTTATGGTGACTTGCTTGGCTGCGCCGAAGGGCGCAGTTCCAGCGACTGGGTTGATTTCAATTTCTATGGCCACCAGCTCGTTGCCCACCTGGCGCCGGATGCAGTCGGCACCGATGCCACCAACCCGGTCGACGATCATAATGTGCCGGTGCGGCATTTCGGTGCTATCCTGCCCTTGCCCGAGTGGGAAGCACTGGCGGAAAAACTCAAGGCGGTCGGCACCGAATTCGTGATCGATCCGTACATCCGTTTTCCGGGCCAGGTCGGTGAGCAGGCCACCATGTTTTTCCATGACCCGTCGGGCAATGCACTGGAATTCAAGTCTTTCAAGGACATGAGCTTCATTTTCGCCAAATAAGCAGTACACACTGGAACCCAGCGCCCATGCCAACAGAGCCACCCTGGCGCATCCTGCCGATGGGCGACCGCTGCCTGCTGGTCGAGTTCGGCCACCGCGTGGAGCGGCGTGTCAATGACATGGTCAATCACCTGTGCGCACATTTGCTGGCGCACATGCCACCTGGCGTGGACGATGTTGTCCCAGCGTTTTGCGTACTGGCGCTGCATTACCATCCCGGGCAGATGGAGCGCGGGCCGCATGCCGCCACGCCCTATGCACAGCTGCGCGACCATGTCGAGGCGCTGCTGCTGGCAGGCATTCCAGAGCGCCAGCAGCAAGACCGCATCGTCGAGATTCCGGTTTGCTATGGTGGTTTGTTCGGGCCGGACCTGGCCGAGGTGGCCACACGTTGTGCCCTGAGCGAAGACGAGGTCATCGCATTGCATACCGGTGGCGACCATGCGGTCTACATGCTTGGTTTTGCGCCAGGCCACCCCTACATCGGCGGCCTCGATCAACGCTTGATGCTGCCGCGCCGGGCAACGCCGCGCCTGCGCGTGGAACAGGGATCGGTCGCCATTGCCAACGCCCAGAGCGTGATTTATTCCCTTGCTTCGCCCGGCGGCTGGAACCTGATCGGCCGCACGCCACTGCAGTTGTTCGACGCTGGCATGGAACCGCCCTGCCTGCTCATGCCTGGTGATGTACTGCGCTTTGTGGCAGTGCCGCACGAGATGTTTGCCACACTGCAGGCCAAGCCGCGCGCCGTGGAAAAGGCATGCAGCGCATGATTGGCGTCATCAAACCGGGCATGCTCAGCACGCTGCAGGACCTGGGACGCACCGGCTACCAGCGGTTTGGCGTCAGTGCCGGCGGCGTCATGGACGAAACCGCGCATCGGCAAGCCAACGCCCTGGTGGGCAATGCAGCCGATGAGGCAACGCTTGAATGCACGGTGCTGGGTCCGGTGCTGCAGTTCCATGCAACCACGTTGCTGGCAATTTGCGGCGCCGACCTGGCGCCCAGCATCAATGGCCTGGCCGTGCCGCAAGGCCGCCCGGTGCTGCTGCGCGCTGGCACGCAGCTGGCGTTCGGTCAACGCCGTACCGGGGCGCGTGCCTATCTGGCCATCCGCGGCGGCTTCGATTGCCCGGCTGTGATGGCAAGCAAGAGCACGGACTTGCGTGGCGGCTTTGGCGGCTACCTGGGGCGGGCGTTGAAGAAAGCCGATGTGCTGCATGGCGGCAGTGACGACGCCGCGCAATTCTATCCCGGCCTGGGCCGGCAACTCAGTCGGGAAAATGCAGCGTTTGCCGCTCCGCGCTGGATGGTTGCGCAATCCACCACAATGGCAACCAGTCAGACCGTGCGCATTCTGCAAGGCCGGCATTGGCAGCTGTTTGCGCAACAGGCGCATCTGCACCTGCTCTCGACCGCATTTCAGATCACCCCGCAATCCGACCGCATGGGTTACCGCCTTGCCGGCGCGCCGCTGGCGCTCGAACAGGTACGGGAAATGATTTCCGAGGCCGTGGCCTTCGGTACCATCCAGGTGCCGCCCGATGGCGCCCCCATCATCTTGATGGCCGACCGTGGCACCACGGGTGGGTATCCAAAGATTGCCCAGGTTGCCAGCGTCGATTTGCCCATGCTGGCGCAGATGCTGCCTGGCGAAACCATCCGTTTCGAATTGATCCCGCTGCAGCTGGCACAGCAGCTCGCGCTGCGCCGCGAGGAAGACATGGACGCCATCCTGGCCGCGATGCAGCGTCGGCGCGGGTCGGAATGAGTGCATTTGCGTGGCGCGCAGCGAGCGGCAAGCAGGAATTGGACCCTTGGCCGGTGAACGTGGCAAAATCATCCGTAATGAAAACAATATGCGCAGCGGCCTGTCAAAGCCGGCCCGCCTGTGCGCTCGATTGAATACGGAGAAATGCATGGCAAAAGCAAACCGGACATTCCATGTCGATCTCAATGCCGATGTCGGCGAAGTCGATGGAGGCCCTGACGAAGCCTTGATGGGCCTCATCAGTTCAGCCAATATCGCCTGTGGCTGGCATGCCGGCAGCCCGGCATTGATGGCCAATTGCGTGCGCTGGGCCTTGCGCCACGATGTCGCCATTGGCGCTCATCCCAGTTTTTTCGATCGCGAGAATTTTGGCCGCACCGATATGGAGGTGCCGCTGCAGGAAATCCACACCGGCATGCTGTATCAGATTGGCGCGCTGGCAGCAATTGCCGCTGCCCAGGGCGCGAGACTGGCACATGTGAAACCGCACGGCGCGCTTTACAACATGGCCGCACGCGACGCTGCCCTGGCCGAGGTCATCGTTTCGGCGATCCGCGACATCGACCCGCAACTGGCCGTCTTCGGGCTGGCCGGCAGCGAACTCATTCATGCTGCCCGGCGTGCCGGCATGACCGCCGTGGAAGAAGTGTTTGCCGATCGCGGTTATCAAGCCGATGGCAGCCTGGTCAAGCGCGGTACCGCCGGCGCCCTGATCGACAATGAAGAGCAGGCCGTTGAACAAGTGCTCTCCATGGTGCGGGAAAATGAAGTGCTGGCCGTCAGTGGCGAGGCGCTCGCCGTGCACGCCGGCACCGTGTGCCTGCATGGCGATGGCGAGCAGGCAGTGGCATTTGCAACGCTGATTCGGCACCGGCTCGAGGAGGCCGGCATCACTGTATCGGCACGCCACAGCGCCGATGGTGCCGACAGCGAGGCACAAGCCGATTCGATTTTCCCCCTGTTGTAGGCCGGTGCGCCGCGTCGGCGCCAACACTGCTGTGGTGCGGGAGCAGCAATGATCGACAAACCCTGGAAGACCCCTGCACTACGCATGGACCGCGCGCAATTCCTGCGTCTTGCCGCCGGCGCGCTTGCCGGCGTCCTGCTGGCACCGGCCCGGGCCATGCAACCCTCTTCTTCAGCGTCGAAAGCGGCCATGAACAACCAGATTGCCCATTTTTCAGGCGCGATGCCGAAGCGGCCCATTCCTTCAAGCCGGGAAATGCTTCCGGTGATCGGTTGCGGCACCTATGTCGGATTCGATGTCCCGATGGGGTCGCCCCGGTACCAGGGCTTGCCGGCAGTGCTGGCGGCCTTGTATGCCGCTGGGGGTTCGGTGCTCGACAGCTCGCCCATGTATGGCCGTGCCGAGGAAGTCACTGGCGCCTTGCTGGCGGCCGCGGGCAGTCGCGCGCAGGCCTTCGTCGCCACCAAGGTCTGGACCAGCGGGCGTGAAGCCGGCATACGGCAGATGGAAGAGTCGATGCGCCGCCTGCAATGCAGCCAGGTTGACCTGATGCAGATCCATAATCTGCTCGACTGGCGCACCCATCTGAAGACCCTGCGTGACTGGAAGGCACAGGGGCGCATCCGCTACATTGGAGTGACCCACTACACTGCCAGCGCGTATGCAGAACTGGAAGCAGTCATGCGCGCCGAAGCGCTGGACTTCATCCAGATCAACTACGCCATCAATGACCGCGAAGCCGAACGACGCATCTTGCCGCTGGCGCGCGAGCGCGGCATGGCCGTGCTGGTGAATACGCCCTTTGGCGGCGGCAACCTGTTGCGTCGCCTGCATGAGCGGCCATTGCCGCCCTGGGCGGCCGAGATTGGCGCAGCCAGCTGGGCGCAGGTGTTGCTGAAGTTCGTCCTCAGCCATCCCGCCACCACCTGTGCCATTCCCGGTACCGCACGTGCCGAGCACATGGCGCAAAATGCCGAGGCTGCCCTGGGCCCGCTGCCCGATCAGGCATTCTGGGCACGTCACGCCGACGCCATCGGCATTTGAGGCGGATTGTTGCCGGCTAGCCGGCGGTCGGTGCACGGTATTTAATTGCCCAGTGCCGCCAGGGCTGCATCGGTGAGTTCGAAACGCAGATCGACACGGTCCATCCCTGAACGGTAGCCACCTGGCCAATAGGTGATTTGCTCGAAACCGCAGCGCTTGAAAAACCCTGCCGTGTGGGCATGGGTATCAACCGTCACGTAACGGGGCCGCAGTTTTTGCCTGGCCATGTGGCGCAGCCGGTAATGCAGCAGCAGCTTGCCCAGGCCGGTGCCATGGCGGTCCTTGCGCACCAGGCCGAAGACCAGCGTGGCCAGGTCATAGAAAGGCGATAGTTCATAGCCGCCAAAACCCACCACTTCGCCCTGTTCCAGAACCACGAACAGCGGGCCGTCGGGTTCATCGAGGCAGGCGCGCAGCCAGCTTTGCTCGGACGCCGGGAAAAAGTCCGGTACGTTGGAGCGAAAAGCCGCCAGCACGGCGCGCCGGTCGCCGGCACGGTAGCGGCGAACGGTGATCTTGCCCAATGTACTCGTGGCGCCGGCGGCGGTCATCCGCCCTGGCCCATGACGGGGCTGGCTGTGGACGGCGCCGGCTGGGGTGCAGGCTCCGCAGGGGCCGCTGGCGCACTTGCTGGGGTAATTGCCGGTGCGGTTGCCGGTGCAGTCGGCGTTGCAGAGGGCGATGCTGCCGCCGGCGCAGCTGCCGCTGGCGCAACAGTCGGCGGTGTGGATGGGGACGCTGCTGCCGGCGCAGCAGTGGACATGGTGGCGCCGGACGCCGGCGCTGCATTGCCGGTTGCCGCGCCATTGCCGGTGGCAGCCGAGGGCGCCACCGCAGCTGGTACAGCAGCGGGCGAAACAATCGGCGCCAGCTGCGGCGCGACAATGGCTGGCACGGGCGAGGCTGTCAGCGACGACGCCGGGGTTGACACCGCTGATGACACCGCTGATGCTGCCGGTGCCGGCAGCACTGCCTGGCCTGCTGCGGCAACCGGTTTGCTCGCATTGGCAATGGGCTCGGGTGCGTCGGTATCCGGCACCGTGGTGGTATCGTCGAAATAGCGCTCCACCAAGGTAAAAAACTGTTCATAGAAACGTTTGCTGTCGATGGTTTCACTGGCAACCTTGACCATGGCGTCATCGTTGAAACCGAATGGCAGTGACAGCGAACCGAGCACACTCACGCCAACGCTGGCCGAGGTACTGCTCTTTTTCAGCGAATAGCGGTCCCGCACGGCATTGGCAAAGGTTGTGGTGCTGTTGCTGCCCTTGCCGTCGGCGGCACAAACCACATTGAATTCGATCTGAACATGGATATCGCTGTCGGGCTGGAAATTCTTCAGCCCGCGCACCAGTGTTTCCTTGTTTTCACTGATCACATAACCCTGACTGAGCAGGGCGCGGCGCGCGGCCTCACATGCCATGGCGGTGCTGCCTGCAAATGGTATGCGAGTGCATATCGGTGTCGGCAAATTCTTCCGGCTTGGTCATGCGCGTGCTCGGTGCCACGCAGCCCGCAAGCAGGGCCGCTGCAAGACATGCAGACAGCGTTGCTGGCAGCATCGCCATCAACCTGCCTGAAAAAGACGTCCCGGCTATCAGGGGGGCAACAGATCGATGCCACTGCAGCTTGTTCGTTCCACCAATATCCATGGTTCTCCAATTGACAAGGGCGTCAGACAAAGGCAACGTCCCGAGGGCAAGTATATCGAGAATCGCTGCACACTACGCAGATCTGCCTGTGCCCGAATTGATTCAATCCCAGGGCGGGTGGCGAAATGCAGCGACCAGGAAATCGATCAGGTAACGCAGTTTCAGCGGCAGGTGTTTGCGCGAGGTATATACCGCATGGATACCCAGCCCGGGCACCCGATAGTCCGGCATCAGCCGCACCAGGCTGCCGTTGTGCAGGTCCGGTCCGACTATGAACGACGGCTGCAGGATCACCCCCTGGTGCTGCAGTGCCGCTGCCCGGCAGGTGTCGCCACTGTTGGCGCGCAGACGGGGGCGGGTCTTGACCGTTGCCATGCCCTGCGGTCCCTCGAATTTCCATTCATCGCCCTGTGACCAGTAGCTGTAGGAAATGATGTCATGCTCCAGCAGGTCGGACGGCTGCCGTGGTGTGCCGCGCCTTGCAAGATACGCCGGCGAAGCGCATAGCACCAGGGTGGTGCTGGCCAGCTGGCGTCCGATCAAGGTAGGATGCGGTGCGCGTGAAATGCGGATTGCCAGGTCGATGTTGTCGCGCACCAGGTCAACCTCCTGGTCGGACAGCGCAATGTCGAGCGTGATCTGGCGGTGCTGGTCCAGGAACTGCGCCCACAAGGTTGCCAGATGCAGGTTGCCAAAGGTGACCGGCGCACTGATGCGCAGCAATCCACTGGCTTGCGCACTGTGCGAACTGATTTCAGTCTCTGCCTCGTTGATCGAAGCCAGGATGTCGCTGCAGTAGTGATGAAAAGCCTGGCCATCGTCAGTCAGCGAAAGCTTGCGCGTGGTCCGATGCAGCAGCCGTACGCCCAGGCGCTGTTCGAGGTCGGCGACATGGCGTGACACCGCCGCCTTGGACGTGGACAGCGCCGTGGCGGCGCCGACAAAACTGCCGGCATCGACGACGGCGACGAAAGACAGCATTTCACGAAATTTATCCATATACTGTCACTGTTACGAAAGGCAAAACAAAATGTCATGTTAATGCATGTTTATCCCGGTTATCAAGACGGATATAGTGGCACCAGCGTATCGGAACGCAGCAATGCCATCTATCCACCAGGAGTGTTCGATGACCACCCAGCCGGTTTTATTCATTTCCCACGGATCGCCCATGCTGGCCGTGACCGATAGCCCGGCGCGCCGTTATCTGGAACAATTGGGCAAAACCCTGGCCACTCCCGGCGCTGTGGTCATGGTCTCCGCGCATTGGGAAACTGCCGGTGGTCCTGCAGTAAGCCTGGCCGGCACGCCGGCCACGATTCATGATTTCGGCGGTTTTCCGCAAGTGCTGTTCGAGATTGAATATCCCGCTCCCGGGGCACCCGTGTTGGCCGAACACACTGCCACGCTGCTGGAACAAGCTGGCTTTGCGGTACGGCGCAGTACCGATCGCGGCCTTGATCATGGGGCATGGGTGCCGCTGCGGCTGATGTACCCAAACGCCGACATCCCGGTATTTCAGGTTTCGCTGCTGCGCGGTGGCAGTGCAGCCGAACATGAACGGCTGGGGCGCGCACTGGCGTCGTTACGAGGGCAAAATGTGCTTGTCATCGGCTCCGGCTCGATGACGCACAACCTCCATGAATTTCGCGGTGGCCCCATCGACAGTGCCGCACCCGCCTGGGTCAGCGAGTTCTCAGCGTGGATGCATGCAAAGCTCGACGCCGGCGACCACGACGCATTGCTCGATTACCGTCGGCAGGCGCCGCATGCGCTACGCAATCATCCAACCGACGAGCATCTCATGCCACTGTTTGTTGCCTTGGGTGCAGGTGGTGCCGATGCCGCGGCCAGGCGTTTGCATACCAGCGTCGAATACGGAGTGCTGGCAATGGATGTGTACGCATTCGAGTAGGAACAGGGCGCAGACCAGTGCAAGGAGCAAGACGCGCAACACGCCCGGTCTGCAGCTGCCGCACTGTTGATTTGGCGAGAAGCCAGCAGCACCTGGGCAATGCCCGGCGCTGCGCACGCCCGGTGGGGCCAGGCGTTCAGCGAATGTTGTTGCGCTCGGTAATGGCTTGCTGCAGATTCGACTCGGCGCGATCGACATCACGCTCGAGCGATTCCTGGCGCGCCTGATATTGCTGATTCAGGCGCGACTTGCCCGATACGGTGCCAGTGCGCTCGCCCGGCAGCGGTTCTTCCCCACTGGACAGACGGCGTTTGGCATCTTCCAGCAGCATTTCCGCTCGCATGACATCTGCCTGGGCATCTTCGCGGGTACGCTGGGCGCCAGGTTCGCTGTTATTGCTGCGGCGCCGGATCGGCATGGGTTCGCCATAGGCGTTCCCGGGCACGGTACTGGTGTCGGTAGTCCAGCCATTGCCCTTGATGAGCGGCGCAATCGTCAAGGCTTTTTCGACCTTGGCGCCTTTTAGCGGCTGGTCCGAATAGACTGTGCCGCCATTGGGCAGGACCTGGCGGTATACCGTCGAGGCCGCAGCCGGCACAGGTGGCGCTGCAGCACCTGGGGTGGCGACGTTCGCTTGCGCTGGCTGAACTGGCCTGGTGGGCGGCGCCAGCGGTTTCTTGCTGCGCGGGTCACTGCTGGTGATGGTAATGGTGTTGCGCGTGGTGTTTGCGGCGCCCGTTGCGCTGCCTGAGCCATTGCCGGTTACATGAGCGGCGCCATCCACTGCGCGTTGGTCAGTGCCACCCTGCACAGCGCCATTGACGGCGTTGTTCGATGCAGATGCGGGAGGCGGACCGGCTTGCGTTGACCCCGCTTCGGACGCTGCCAAGGCAGCTGGTTCAGCCAAAGTGCTGGCACAGACGGACATGCCGAACATGGCGGCAACGATGGTCGCCGACATGGGGCGGCATTGTGCGCGCAATCGTGCGCGCCAATGCAGGGGGAGAGGATGGGCTGGCGTTTTCATGCGGTGTATTGTTGGCCTTGACGTCCCGCGCGAG
The DNA here is from genome assembly GCA_050954505.1 of Janthinobacterium lividum. Taxonomy (GTDB): domain Bacteria; phylum Pseudomonadota; class Gammaproteobacteria; order Burkholderiales; family Burkholderiaceae_D; genus JAQGMO01. The sequence goes on along the minus strand of JBPBPY010000182.1, from coordinate 6,538 downwards.
TTTGTGGGTCCTCAATCGGATCCTATTTTAACTCGCGCAGCATCAAGGCCAACGCAATTTATCCATCAGGCCGGCGACCTGCCGCAGGGAACCATGCCACAAAAACGCTGCGGGTCAATCATGCGAAAAGCATGGTCAGGCGTGGTCCATTCTGGCGCCTCGCCTGCGCTCGGGAACGACCTTCGGGTTGCCGAGGCCGTGGGAACGGCTTCACAACCCGCGCGTTTGCCTGCACAGATTTCCATTGCGCAGGCAGCGCCAATTCATGCAGCGGCAGCGGCTTCGGTACGGGTGCCGACGGTGGGCACTGCCATCAGCTTGGCTTCCTTCTTGGCAGCACTCTTGAGACGCGAACGCGATGGTGGCAGGCGGCGCAGGGTCTTCAATGCGTGCAGGTCATTGATGGCGATGGCGCGCTGTTCAACGCAGATCAGGCCGATTTCATTAAAAGCCGACAAGGTGCGGCTGACCGTTTCCAGGGTCAGGCCCAGGTAGCTGCCGATTTCATGGCGGGTCATGCGCAGATTGAATTCCTTGCCTGAGTAGCCCAGTGCGGAAAAGCGGTCCGACAGCGACACCAGGAAACGGGCCACGCGGGCTTCAGCGCATAGTGAACCGAGCATGCTGACCATGGCTTGTTCACGGGTCAGTTCACGGCTCATGACACTGTAGATGGCGGTTTCCAGGTCGGCGTGGGCACGGCCCATGGCGGCAAATTTCTTGAACGGTACCAGGATGATGTCGCAGCTCGACAATGCCACGGCTTCCGACGTGTATTGACGATTGTGGATGCCGTCGATGCCGAACAGGTCGCCCTTCATCGGGAAGCTGATCACCTGCTCGTTGCCCGACTCGTCGATCATGACGGTCTTGAGGAAACCCGAGTTGACGATGTAGAGCATTTCAAATGGCTGGCCGACGGTATGGATGCGCTGGCCCGGCTTGAAGTGCACATGCTGGAAACGGAAGTCGTCTTCAGCGATCGATGCACCGGTCGCAATGCGCAGCAAGGTGCAGATATCATTGAGATTCGACCACAGGCGGTTGGCGCGCGGCCAGGCGTTGTCACTCGACATCGATGTGGAACCCGTCACACCGCTGTTTGCTGCATGGACGCTGCTCGCCAGGGCGACATTGGACATGGTGACGGTGTTTGAATCGGAAATCTTGCGTGGCTGCATACTACCCCCTGTTTGTTTTTTCACTGACTGCACCGCTAACATTCTTGCTAACCTTGCAATCAGACTGATTTTTGACCATGACGCAGTGTGGTGTTCGTGACATCGCACAAGCTTTGTCGACATCGCTGCGTTCCAGGCTTGCAGTATGTCAAGTTGCCAATCCAATAGATATCAGCGAAACGCTGAACTCTTCTGTAGGATAAGCGGACATTTTGTGTAGGAATGCTCGTCAACAACTTTTTAAAGGTCGCCGGAAATGGCGCCGGAAGGACTCAATGCTTCACGAACTACGCATCTATCATTGCGCTCCAGGGCGGCTGGCTGCGCTCAATCAGCGATTCGAACACACCACGCTGAAATTCTGGGAACACTACGGCATCAAGCCGGTCGGTTTCTGGACCACGCTGGTGGGAAACAGCAATCAGACGTTGACCTACATGCTGGAATGGGAAAGTCTGGCGCAGCGCGAGACCGTATGGGGCGCGTTTTCGCGTGATCCGGCGTGGCTGGCAGCACGCGCGGCAAGCGAAGCCGAAGCAATCATCGTCGAGCGGATCGAAAACAGTTTCCTCGTGCCAACCACTTACTCACCGCTGCGCTGACGGGCATGGTCATGGCGCAAGGTCAGGTGTGGCGTGCTGTGCTACCGTAGGTGCATTGCAACCATCCGGAGTTCGTGTCCATGATCATCGTGCACCATCTGAACAATTCACGCTCCCAGCGGGTGCTGTGGCTGCTGGAAGAACTGGGCGTGCCCTATGAAGTCAAGCGCTACCAGCGCGACCCTGTGACCATGCTGGCGCCGCCGGCATTGCGTGCTGTGCATCCACTGGGCAAGTCGCCGGTGATTACCGACGACGACATTACCGTTGCCGAGTCGGGCGCCATCATGGAATATCTGGTGGAGAAATTCGGCGCCGAGCAATTGGCGCCGGCACCCGGTTCAGCACAGCGGCGGCAATATACCTACTGGATGCATTACGCAGAAGGCTCGCTCATGCCACCGCTTTTGCTCAAACTGATCTTTGCCCGCATCGGGACGGCGAAAATGCCGTTCTTTGCCCGGCCGATTGCCAAGGCCATCAGCGCCCGGGCAATGTCCACCTTTATCATGCCGCAAATCAACAACAACCTGAATTTCCTGGAAGCGCAACTGGGCAAAAGCACCTGGTTTGCCGGCGATGCCTTCAGTGCAGCCGATATCCAGATGAGTTTCCCGATTGAAGCGGCGGCCGCGCGCGGCGGCCTGAACGCTTCCAGACCGCTGCTGATGGCCTACCTGGAGCGCATCCATGCCCGGCCTGCCTACCAGCGCGCGGTGCAGAACGGTGGTCCGTACGAACTGATGAAGTAAGCGCAGCGCTGGCGCTGGCGCTGGCGTCCGTTGCCGGGCCGGCGACGACAAGGCAGGCGTGCCTTGGCCAGGCATGCAAGGAGGTCTGAATGCGAAAAAACAGCAGCATGCTTGCGCTTGCCACTGTTTTTTCGTTTCAACCCGTGCATCCGCAACGCGTTGTCCTGCCAGTTTTGTTCCTGCTTGCTTTTCCTACCAGCTATCCCTGCATGGTCCTGCTTTTCACTTCATCTGCAACGGCACAGGCGTGCCACGACCGGGCGGTCAAGGCCTGCAATGCAATGACAGGGTCGACATCAACCGTTGGCTTGGGCGGTATCGCTGGCCTTTGGTTTGCCTTGGGCATCGCTCAAGCGATACTTGGTGCGGCGGTCACCCATCAGGTCGCGCAATTCGCGCACGCTCATGGTGCTGACTTCATGCATGCGAATGAGCATCGAAGCACCGACCGGCAGGCGGCGATGACGAATCTTGCTGATCACGGGTGGTGCCACTTCCAGTGCACGCGATAGCGCCGCATCGTTTTTCAGATTCAGCTTCTCGATGAGGATGTCGAGCAAGTGGTTCGGGTTATAGGATTCTTGAGCGACGAGATTATCGGTTGTCATGGCAATTCACTTTCACAAAAAGTGGTTGGGATTATGTCGGTACAAAAATGGCGTCACCCTTTCGGAAAGCGCAGCGCATCGTTGTGCACACTCACAATATTTAATTTTAGCAATTAATAGTCAATTTGGCATCATTTTACAGTTCTTTGCATTTTTGACTAGCTTTATCGCAATGGGTTCACTAAAAAGAAACATTTATTTTAAAAAACATTCTCCATGGAACTTTTATGTAAGCATGCCATTTTCATCACTGTTTAACGGTACAGCAAAATGTGCAACGATGCAACAAAAGCAATTAACTGCACCAGGCATTTGAAAGTCCAACAGTTTCAACAGCAAGTGCATTCAGTGTACACAGTGCAATTGCTCGCTGCGTGGCATCAACATTGATGTAAGTTGAACAATGTTGATATGACGCATTGCTTTTCCCGCATTAATCAAGGGCGGTGTCGCTGCCAGCCCCTTGGCCCGCAGGAAACCGGACTTCATTACGCAAACGCGGCAGGCAATCCGGATAGTCGCGCTGAATGAACACCAGCAGACCTTCCCTGACCTTGCAGCGCAAGTCCCAGCCGCCGGGGGCGTCGCGCGAACTGACCAGCACACGCAGCTGCATTGCCTGTTCACTGGTTTCGACAACCTGGACGATCGCCACGCGGCCATCCCATTCCGGTGCTGCCTCGCACAGGCGGCGGGCTTCGGCACGCAGGGGTTCCAGGGGAAGACGGTAGTCCGCCCAGATCATCACACTGCCCAGCAGTTCCGAGGTTTGCCGGGTCCAGTTCTGAAACGGGTGTTCAATAAACCATTGCAAGGGAACGATCAAGCGGCGCTGGTCCCAGATGCGGATGACGACATAGGTACCGGTGATCTCCTCGATTTCGCCCCACTCGCCTTCGACGATGACGACATCGGCCAGGCGGATCGGTTGCGCCAGCGCCAGTTGCAGGCCGGCCAGCAAATTGCCCAGCACCGGCTTGGCGGCAAAACCCACCACCAGTCCTGCCACGCCTGCCGATGCCAGCACACTGGCTCCGATCTGGCGCAGCAGCGGCAGGGTCATCAATGCCGTGCCGGTACCAAGCAAGATCACCACCCCCATGACCGTGCGTGAAAGCACCTTGGTCTGGGTGTGGATGCGGCGCGCGTGCAAATTGTCGCGGGTGTCAAGCGGATTGGTCTCGACGATCGAATCCGCAATGGCTTTGATGGCACGCACCAGCAGCCAGGTCAGCGCACCAATCATGCCAATCGCAGACATATCGCGCAGTACCAGCAGATGGTGTACTTCATCCGGCGTGGCGCGCAGAAGGAATTGAACAAGGAGGAAAAAAACCACGGCGCGGCCAGCGCGATGGCCATATTCGATCAACCTGCGGGAATACGCAAAAGGCTTGCTCAGCCGGCGCAGGATCGGCAAGGTCAGGCGATGCAATATCAGCGCGAGCACCCAGGCCAGAACGATGCCGATCAGTAATGACAGCAAGGGAAAACGTTCGGCCAGTACGGCAATTTCATCTAGCCCGTTGCTGAAAAAATGGTTCATGCATCAATTCCTGCGAAGTGGTTTGTTGGTCGAGACAAATCGGCGCGGCAACGATCGCGCGTGCAGTGGACGGTCGTCGGTCGTCGGTGGTTGGGGGGCTAACGCACTAAAAAATTTGACAAAATGACGACCGTAAAATTTGTCGTTGATGCGCCGCCAATAAACTGATTTTAGTCGAGCAATCTTTCGTTCGTATTATCTGAAGATGCAGGCGAGCAAAATGAGGGCCGCAAATGCGCGATTTTTCAGGTAATGTGTGCGGCCATCGGACAGTGGAAACGCAATGTTTCTTTTGAGTAGTTGTAGTAGCGCGACATGGTGCAAATTGACCACATTTCGCGTTTCAAAAACGCCACACAAAAAAACGGAAAAACGTTCGTATATCGGACTCAAAAACCGTCGACGCAAAGCTTGATGAAAATCGATGTGATCATTCGGAACAGCTGCAAGCAAGCTTGATTTCACCAGCCCGTGTGCATGGCGTAAGTGCAGATCTGCAACGCGCAAGAACGCACGATCGGGGTGACATATCAATGCGCATTCGTGCTGTAATGTTTACCGGACCTGCCGCAGTTTTGCCACCAACGTCGCAGCTGTTGCAGCCAGGTATCGCCGTCAATTTACCACCAGTCCAACGCTCACCACTCTGCATGCATTTCAAGGCACTTTCCGTGTCATGCGGCGTTGCGTGATGCGTTTCAAAAATTTGCTGGTCTGGTGTTTCAGCGGCTTGTTCTCAATTACAAACGGAGTTTCAAGCATGGTTGCCTTTACGATCGAAATGCAAACTATCAGGCATGACCTGACTCGCCGTGCTGCGATGTCCTGCGGGGCGCGCTTGTCATGAGTGCCACGATTGGAGACTATGCCAGCGTGCGCGCAGGCCATCCCTTTCGCGGCACGGTGCCGGAAGATCGCGACGGGCCTGCCATCGTGGTGCAGATGCGCGACGTCAGTCCGCTTGACGGCATCAACTGGGACAACACGGTGCGCGCCAATTTGCACACCCGCAAGGAGCCCGACTGGTTGCAGCCAGGCGACATCATTTTCGTTGCACGCGGTGCCCGCAACTACGCATTCTGCATCGATGAATTGCCCGGCCCCGCCGTCTGTTCACAATATTTCTTCCTGATCCGGCTGCATCAAGCCGACACCATGCTGGCCGAATTTCTGGCCTGGCAAATCAACCAGATGCCGGCCCAGCGCTACCTGACAAAAAATGCCGAAGGCACCGATCAGCGCAGCATCCGGCGCGGCGTGCTGGAAGCCTTGCCGATTACCGTGCCTTCGTTGGAACAGCAGCGCAAGGTCGTCGCTCTGGCCGGCATGGCGCGGCAGGAACGCAAGCTCATGGAAAGCCTGATCCAGAACCGTGATCTGCAGATGCGTGCTCTGGTTACCCGGCTGCTGAACATCAATGACCTCAACGAAACTTCGCGAGCGTAAATGAACCACCTACCCTTAGCGCCAGACCTGATCGATCGTGCACTCGAACGCGCATGCGAGTTGCTGCGCGATGCCGCCGACCCCAACATCCAGCGCGATCATGTTCTGGCGATGGTGTTTTTCAAGGCTGTCATCGGCATCTGGCAAGACCATGAGGCAGACTGCCGTGCACATTATCCAGATCATCCGGCCCTGGTGGCCGAGCTGCTTGCCAATGCACGCTTCGTGGTGCCGCCGCAAGCCGACTTTGCCCTGCTGCATGCAGCGCGCCATGAGCCTGGCAATGGTGCACGCATCGATGCTGCCTTGCTGGCGCTGACACAGGCCGATGAACGCACGCTGCGCCATATCTTCAATGACATCAGCTTCCATTCCGCGCCACTGGGAGCACCGGCCCAGCGCA
>JBPBPY010000122.1:0-20119 GCA_050954505.1 Janthinobacterium lividum | reverse complement strand
TGTGGGCAATGAACGCGCATGCGCTGCACGGCCAATGGTGATTTCCGCCTGATTTCGCAGGCACGACTTTTGCGTCATGGAACAGGCGCAGTCGTTGGCGACTGTGGGCATGACAGAGCAAACGGATTCCAACGACGGTATCCCATGGACAAGGACGTCCGCTGCATCCGGCAATTTCCGGCATGCAACGGGCGTTTTGTCGTTTACATGGGATTGGCACATCGGCGCCCGCGCGCCGGCAATGTTGACTGCAATCGAAAGACGCAAACCAATCATGAAAATCGTCGTCATCGGCCATGGCATGGTTGGCCACAAATTCCTCGAAAGCCTGGCTGCCAGCGGCATGCCTGACCTGGATGTCACGGTGCTGTGCGAAGAGCCGCGTGCAGCCTACGACCGGGTACATCTGTCCGAATTCTTTGCCGGCAAGAGTGCCGATGACCTCTCGCTGGTGCCGGCCGGCTTTTTCGAACACCACAACCACTTGCTCAAACTGAATGCACGCGCAAGCCATATCGACCTGGCAGCAAAAACCGTCAGCGTCAGCAATGGTGAAACCCTGGCGTACGACAAACTGATCGTCGCCACCGGCTCCTATCCGTTCGTGCCGCCTCTGCCAGGTCGCGAGCGCAAGGACTGTTTTGTCTATCGCACCATCGAAGACCTGGAGGCCATGCTCGAATGTGGCCAGCGCTCCAAAAGCGGCGTGGTCATCGGCGGCGGGCTGCTTGGACTGGAGTGCGCCAAGGCCTTGCGCGACATGCAGCTCGACACCCATGTGGTGGAGTTTTCTCCACGCCTGATGGCCATGCAGATCGATGAAAGCGGTGGGCGCATCCTGCGCTCGCGCATTGAAGCGCTGGGCGTGACCGCCCATACCGGCAAGAACACGGTCGAGATCGTCGCTGGCGAAAACGCCACCCATCGAATGAATTTTTCCGACGGCAGCTTCCTGGAAACCGACATGATCGTGTTTTCAGCCGGCATTCGCCCGCGTGACGAGCTGGCCAGAAACGCCGGCCTGGCCATTGGTGAACGTGGCGGCATCATGATCGACAACCACTGCCTTGCTTCTGATCCGGATGTGTATGCAATCGGCGAATGTGCGCTCTGGAACGGCAAGATCTTCGGCCTGGTGGCACCGGGCTACGAGATGGCGCGCACGGCTGCCAGGCACCTGGCGGGCGTGCCGGACTATATCGAATTCCAGGGTGCCGACATGAGCACCAAGCTCAAACTCATGGGCGTGGATGTGGCAAGCATCGGCGACGCACACGGCAGCACCGCAGGCAGCCGGTCCTATCAATTCACCGACGAGCGCAAGCAGATCTACAAGAAGATCGTGGTCTCCGACTGCGGGCGCTATCTGCTCGGTGCGGTGATGATAGGCGATGCCACGGAATACGGCACGCTGCTGCAGATGATGTTGAACCGCATCGAGCTGCCCGAGGCACCCGAGTTCCTGATCCTGCCTGCCGCCGATGGCAACAGCAAGCCCGGCCTGGGCGTGGATGCCCTGCCCGGTGCAGCCCAGATCTGCTCCTGCAACAATGTCACCAAGGCGGCAATCTGCGCAGCCGTGTGCGACGGCGCAACGTCCATCGGCGCGCTCAAGTCATGCACCGGTGCAGGCACTTCATGCGGCGGCTGCGTGCCGCTGGTAACCAGCATCATGAAGGCCGAAATGAAAAAGCAGGAGCTGGCCGTCAACAACTTCGTCTGCGAACACTTCCGTTTTTCGCGCCAGGAACTCTACCATCTGGTACGGGTCGACAAGATCACCAGTTTCGATGCGCTGCTGGCGCAGCATGGCCAGGGCCTGGGCTGCGACATCTGCAAACCAGTGGCCGCCAGCATTCTCGCCTCGTGCTGGAACGAGTTCGTGCTCAAGAAAGAGCATGCCGGCCTGCAGGACAGCAACGACTACTTCCTCGGCAACATCCAGAAGGATGGCACCTACTCGGTGGTGCCGCGCATGACGGGCGGTGAAGTCACTCCCGATGGCTTGATTGCCGTGGGCACGATCGCCAAGAAATACGGCCTGTACACCAAGATCACCGGTGGCCAGCGGGTCGACATGTTTGGCGCCCGCGTCGACCAGTTGCCGTCGATCTGGGAAGAGTTGATTGCAGCCGGTTTTGAAACCGGCCATGCCTATGGCAAGTCCTTGCGCACAGTGAAGTCCTGCGTGGGTTCGACCTGGTGCCGCTATGGTGTCGACGACAGCATCGGCCTGGCCATCGAACTGGAAAACCGCTACAAGGGTTTGCGTTCGCCCCACAAGATCAAGTTCGGTGTCTCCGGCTGCACGCGGGAATGCGCCGAAGCGCAAAGCAAGGACATCGGCATCATCGCCACGGAAAAAGGCTGGAACCTGTATGTGTGCGGCAATGGCGGCATGAAGCCGCGCCATGCCGAACTGTTTGCCGCCGACCTCGACCGGACCACCCTGGTGCGCTACATCGACCGCTTCCTGATGTTCTATGTGCGTACCGCCGACCGTCTGCAGCGCACCAGCGTCTGGCGCGACAATCTTGAAGGCGGGCTCGAGTATCTGCAGCAGGTGGTGCTGGACGACAAACTCGGCATTGCGGCGGAACTGGAGACGCAGATGCAGGCGCTGGTCGATGTATATGAATGCGAATGGACCCGGGCCGTGAATGACCCGGAAACCCGCAAGCGCTTTCGCCACTTCGTCAACAGCGACAGTGCCGACGAAAATGTCATGTTTGCCCAGGAGCGCGGCCAGATCCGGCCGGCAACGCCCGAAGAGCGCCAGGCTGCCGCCGCCGTTGCGGCTGGCCGGGTGATTCCCATTGCGGTCGTGGCCTGAGGCAGACGCTGCTGTTTCCAATAATCGAGTCGAAAGCCATCCCATGCCAGCGATACAAACCCGGGAAACCGCACAGCAGCCAGACCCTGTATCCGGATCCGGACAACCGCCTGAAATTGCCGACGGCAAGACCTGGGTCGCCGTCTGCGCACCGCAGGAGATCGTGCGCAATACCGGCGTCTGCGCCCTGGTCAATGGCCGCCAGATCGCCGTCTTCCATATCGTCCAGGGAGAGGCCGAAGCGCGCCATTTCGCCATCGACAACTTCGACCCGAACTGCCAGGCTGCGGTGCTCTCGCGCGGCATCGTCGGCAGCATCGGCGAACGCATCGTGGTCGCTTCCCCGCTCTACAAACAGCACTTCGACCTGATGACGGGCGAATGCCTGGAAGTGCCGGAAAACTCGGTGCGCGCCCACCCTACCCGTGTGGCCGACGGCATGCTGTGGATTGCCGCCTGAGCACAGCATGGCAGAGCCTGTGCGCAGTGTGAAATCGGTCTGCCCGTATTGCGGTGTGGGTTGCGGCATCGTCATGGAGGTCGCCGGCAATCGCGTCATCAAGGTCAGCGGCGACCGCGACCATCCGGCCAACTTCGGACGGCTGTGCACCAAGGGCAGCACCTGTGCACAGGCACTGAGCGAATCGGGCCGCATGGAGTTTGCCTATGCGCGCGCACAACGGCAGCAACCGAAGGCACAGGTGGCGATGGACCAGGCCATCACGCTGACCGCGCAACGCTTGCGCCGCCTGCTCGATGAGCATGGTCCGGATGCACTGTCGTTCTACGTGTCGGGACAGATGTCGCTGGAATCGCAATACCTGGTCAACAAACTGGCCAAGGGTTTTATCGGCACCAACAACATCGAATCGAATTCACGTCTGTGCATGGCCAGTGCTGCCACGGGCTACAAGCAATCGCTGGGCGCCGACGGACCGCCAGGGTCTTATGAAGACTTCGATCATGCCGAGGTGTTTTTTGTCATCGGCGCCAACATGGCCGATTGCCATCCGATCCTGTTCCTGCGCCTGCTCGATCGGCTCAAGGCTGGCGCCAGGCTGATCGTGGTCGACCCGCGCCGCAATGGCACGGCGGACAAGGCCGACCTGTTCTTGCAGATCAAGCCAGGAACCGATCTGGCACTTCTGAATGGCTTGCTGCATCTGCTGGTCGTCAATGGACACACCGATGCCGATTTCATTGCCCGCTTCACCGAGGGCTGGGAAGTCATGCCGGCCTTCCTGCAAGACTATCCCCCGGCTGTGGTGGCACGGATCACCGGGCTGGCTGAGGCCCACATTCGCCAGGCTGCATTGTGGATAGGCCAGGCACGGGCCTGGATGAGCTGCTGGACCATGGGACTGAACCAGAGCACCCATGGCACCTGGAACACGAACGCCTTGTGCAACCTGAGCCTGGCCACGGGCGCGATCTGCAAGCCGGGCAGCGGGCCGTTTTCACTGACGGGCCAGCCCAATGCCATGGGCGGGCGGGAAATGGGCTACATGGGGCCCGGTTTGCCGGGCCAGCGTTCGGTGCTGGTCGAAGAAGATTGCGCCTTCATTGAAAAGCTGTGGCAGGTTCCGGCTGGCACGCTGCATGCGCGCATCGGTGGCGGATCAAAGATCGGGAGCGAGCGTCCCGCTGGCCAACGCAAATCCTTCGTCAATGACAACGGTGGCGAGCGTATCGTTCAGGGCGGCGACTGCAGCCCCAATAATGGTGGCCGTGGCAGTGGCGGCACCGTCGCGATGTTCGAAGACCTGGCTGCCGGGAAAATCAAGGCATGCTGGATCATTTGCACCAACCCGGTGGCAACCGTACCGGATCGCAAAAAAGTCATCGCCGCCCTGCAGGCTGCCGAACTGGTCATTTGCCAGGATGCGTTTCTCGATAACGAGACCAACCCCTATGCCGACATCCTGCTGCCGGGTGCACTGTGGGCGGAAGCCGAAGGCGTGATGATCAACTCGGAACGCAATCTGACGCTGATGCAGCAGGCAGTGCAGCCTGCCGGCGAAACGCTGCCCGATTGGCAAATCATCGCTCGGGTGGCTTGCGAGATGGGTTATGCGCAGGCGTTCACCTACGCAAGCGCGTCCGATGTCTTCGATGAAATTCGCCAGGCTTCCAATCCTGCCACCGGTTATGACTTGCGCGGCGCCAGCCATGCACGCTTGCGCGAGGGCCCCTTGCAATGGCCGGTTGCGGCAGGCACTGCGCGCAACCCGATTCGCTATCTGAACGATGGAGTGAGCCAGGCACTGCTGCGTACAACGCACGGCGCAGCGCCGGCACTGGTTTTTGCCACCGAAAGTGGACGAGCCAGGTTCCTGCCCCGGCCCCATATGATGCCGGCCGAAATGCCCGATGAGGATTTTCCCTTCGTGCTCAATACCGGGCGCCTGCAGCATCACTGGCATACGATGACCAAGACCGGCAAGATTGCCACGCTGAACAAACTCAGCCCTGGACCGTTCGTGGAAATTCATCCCGAAGACGCCAGTGCACTGGGCATCGAATCGCAAAAGGCCAGGCCGGCGCGCGTGGAAGTGCGCTCGCGCCGTGGGCATGTCATCCTGCCTGCGGTATTGAGCGAGCGGGTACGGCCGGGAAACTGCTTTGTGCCGTTTCACTGGAATGATGTATTCGGCGAGCAGCTGGCAATCAATGCCTTGACCAATGATGCGGTCGATGCCAGTTCGCTGCAACCCGAGTTCAAATTCTGCGCCGTGTCCCTGGCCCGGGTGGCGGCCATGGCAATCGCGGAACCCGATGCAGATCAGGAACAGCCGGCATCCTGCGAAGCCGCTGCACTGCTGCTCCTGCATGCCAGTTCCACCGGCAATGCGCAAACGGTCGCTGCAGAATGCGCAGCAGTCTTGCGTGGCGCCGGTCACGAACTTCGTCTTGCCAGCATGGAGGACGTCGAGGCCGGCGACCTGGCTCTGGCAAACACCGTGCTGTTTTTTGCCAGCACCTTCGGCGATGGCGATGCCCCCGAGAGTGGCGCAGCCTTATGGGCGGCACTGCAGCAGGTCCACGCTCCAGCGCTTGCCCTGCGGGAGACGCAATTTGCCGTGTTGGCTTTCGGGGATTCGAACTATGACCAGTTCTGCGGCTTTGGCTGCAAACTCGACGCGCGCCTGGAAATGCTGGGCGCGAAGCGTTTGCTTGAACGCGTCGACTGCGAGCCGGATTTCCAGCCCAGCGTATTGCGCTGGCTGCAAACATTGGTGGCAGCACTTCCTGCACCGGCAAACGGCACTGGCTTGACAGCGGCCAGCCATGCATCGTTACAAGACCACTCGGCAATCGGCTCTGATCGCGCGGCATTTGCTTCACCCTCACGTTTCTTGTCCAAGGTGTCAGACGTATCCTCTGGGCCGCCACTGTTTACCCGCCACACCCCGCTGCAGGCGCGGCTGATATCGAACCGGCTGCTCAATGCACCGGGTGCCAGCAAGGAAACCCGGCAGTATGTGTTCGACCTGGGCGACAGCGGTTTTTCCTACGAGGCTGGCGATGCGCTTGGCGTGTGGCCAGTGAATTGCCCGGCACTGGTTGGCGAAATCATCGCCACACTTGGTCTCGATGCGGCAAGCGGCGTCGAGATTGCCGGCCTTGGCCACATGCCCTTGGGCCAGGCGCTGCAAAAACACAGCGAACTCACCCGCGTCAATGCCGAGCTGTTGCGGCTGCTGCAGTCGCGCAGTGGCGATGCCATGCTGGCAGGCTTGCTTGACGAAGACCGCCGCGCCGACCTGGGAAAATGGCTATGGGGTCGACAAGTGGCCGACGTGCTCAAACTGTTTCCCATTGCCTGCGATGCCCAGACGCTGGTGTCAAGCCTGAAACGCCTGCAGCCTCGCTTCTACTCGATTTCTTCCAGTCCGCTGGCACATCCCGACCAGGTCCACCTGACCGTTTCCACCGTGCGCTACGCACAGCAGGATGGTTTGCGTGCCGGCCTGTGTTCGGGCTATCTTGCCGACCGCTGTGCCAGCGCCAGCGTTGCCATTTTCGTGCAGCGCTCGGCGTCATTCCGCTTGCCGAAAGACCTCGCACTCCCGATCATCATGGTCGGACCCGGCACCGGTGTGGCGCCATTTCGTGCCTTCCTGCAGCAGCGCAAGGCCAGCGGCGCCAGTGGACGAAACTGGCTGCTCTTTGGTGAACAGCGCGCAGCAAGCGACTTCTATTACCGCGATGAATTCCTGGCCCTGCAGAACGAGGGCGTGCTCAATCGGCTTGACACCGCGTTCTCGCGCGATCAGCCGGAAAAGATCTATGTCCAGCATCGCTTGCTTGAACATGGCGAAACAGTCTGGTCATGGCTGGAACAAGGTGCGCACTTCTATGTTTGTGGCGACGGCAACGACATGGCCAAGGATGTCGATGCTGCGCTCAAGCAGGTGGTGCAAAAACATGGCAGGTTCAGCGAAGCCGGTGCGGCCTTGTATGTTTCCACCATGGCCAAGGAACGCCGTTATCTGCGCGACGTGTATTGAAAAACGTTGCCAGGCATGACTGTCGAGATGCTCGAGATTTGCCTGCAGCGGCGGCTCTATATAAAATTATCAGGCATTTGTATAATTATACAAATCGTTGATAATTCCGTATAACCCGAGGTAATGATGCCATGCAACTCACGCAAATCTGGCACTATCCCAGGCCTGAGCTGGCCTAAATTTATCTGAAGACATTGCGCAGCGGCCTGGTGGTGTCGACCACGATCTTTGCTCCACGGCGGGCCGGCAAGACCACTTTCCTGCGCAAGGATCTGTTGCCCGCTGCGCAGCAGGCCGGGTGCTGCGTGGTGTATGCCGATCTCTGGCAAACCCGCAAGAATCCCGGCATGGCGTTGGTCGAGGCACTTGAACAGGCGGGTTTGCCAAAGTCACTGACGCAGAAGATCGGTGCAAAGCTGGGCACGCCAATCAAGACAATCAAGGCCGGGGCGGAAATTGCAGGAACCCGTGTGTCAGGCGAAATCACGCTGGAAAATGATGCCGTCAAACAGACTGAAATGGCGCTCAGGATTGCCGCATTGCTGAAGGCGTTGTGCAAGAAAAAACCGGTTTTGTTGATGATCGATGAAGCCCAGGAACTGGCCAGGAGCAAAGACAACGAGGCACTGGCCACAGCGCTGCGTACTGCCATCATGTTGAACCAGGACCGTTTGCGGGTCATCTTTACCGGTTCATCGAGAAGCCAGCTCGCCAATGTCTTTTCCAATGCAGAAGCACCGTTGTACTCCACCGGTGCGGCCATCACCGACTTCCCGATGCTGGACCGCAAATTCATCAGCTATGTACAGCAACAGTTCGTCAATGCCTGCGGGCGCAAGCTCGAGACGCGCGCGGCCTGGGCTGCATTCGAAGCCCTGCATTACCTGCCGGAACCGTTCCTGAAGGGCGTCATGAGCATGGTGCTCTCCCCGGGCCGCTCGCTGGAAGAAGCCATGCAGCAGATTCACCTGGAGCAGGAGCGATCGGAAAATCACGAAGGAGTCTGGAGCCGGCTCGATGGGCTGCAAAAAGCCGTGGTCCGCTTGCTGGCGCGCGATGCTGCCAGCAAGCCGTTCAGCCGGGTGTCGATTCTGGCGCTGCGCCGGGAGATCGGCATACCGACCGTGCAGCCCACGCATATACAGCGCGCACTGGCGGGCCTGGCCGATGCCAACCTTGTGGCCAGGAATGCACGCGGACGTTATGAATTCGAGAATGGCGCTTTTTTGAACTGGCTCAAGATGCTGGCGCCCTGAACGCCGCGCTGTTCAACGTTGCGGCACCGGCTTGAATGCTTCCGGGCTACCCATATCGCCGTCATTCGAACACGTGGTACCAGTTGAGGAACAGTTGCACGGCGACGATGCCGCCCAACAGCCCGCCGCCGAAATAAATCGCAAAACCCAGCAGCGTGTTGGTGCGCTTTTGCTCGACCAGCAAACGCTTGAGCAAGTCTTCGTGTTCATGCTGGCGTGGTGTCGAATGGGCCGACAAGGCCTGGTGCACCAGACGCGGCAATTGCGGCACCAGCTGGCTGTAGCGCGGCGCCTCGGCCTTGAAGCGCTCCATCAGGCCACGCCAGCCAACCTGCGTATTCATCCATCGTTCCAGATAGGGCTTGGCGGTTTTCCACAAGTCGAGATCGGGGTCGAGCTGACGCCCCAGGCCCTCGATGTTGAGCAGCGTTTTTTGCAGCAGCACCAGCTGCGGCTGGACTTCGACATTGAAGCGGCGCGAAGTCTGGAACAGCCGCAGCAAGACCTGGCCGAATGAAATGTCGCGCAGCGGCCGGTCGAAGATCGGTTCGCAGCAGGCGCGCACCGCCGACTCGAGTTCGTCGACCCGCGTCTCCGGTGGCGCCCAGCCGCTTTCGATATGGGCTTCCGCCACGCGCTTGTAGTCGCGGCGAAAAAATGCCAGGAAATTCTGCGACAGGTAATCCTTGTCGAAATCGGTCAGGGTGCCGACGATGCCGAAATCCAGGGCGATATAGCGACCCAGGGTTTCCGGCTCGACCGATACCAGGATATTCCCCGGATGCATGTCGGCGTGGAAAAAACCATCGCGAAACACCTGGGTGAAAAAAATCTCCACGCCATCGCGCGACAGTTTTTTCATGTCCACGCCCGCTGCAATCAAGCGCTCGGACTGCGAAATCGGAATGCCGCGCATGCGCTCCATGACGATCACCGATTCGGAGCAGTAATCCCAGAACATTTCCGGCACCATCAACATGGTGGACTCGGCAAAATTGCGCCGCAGCTGGCTGCCGTTGGCAGCCTCGCGCATCAGGTCAAGCTCGTCATGCAGGTATTTATCGAATTCGCCTACCACCTGTTTTGGCTTCAGGCGCTTGCCGTCGGCCCAGACCTTTTCCACCAGGCTGGCAGCCAGGTGCATCAGCTCGACATCTTCATCGATGGACTTCTTCATGCCCGGACGCAGCACCTTGACCGCGACATCGGTGCCATTCTTCAAGCGGGCAAAATGGACCTGGGCAATCGATGCCGACGCCACCGGGTCGCGCTCGAAATGGGCAAACAGATCGTTTGGATGGGCACCGAGCGATTTCTGGATCTGGGCAATTGCGAGGTCGGAGTCGAACGGCGGCACACGGTCCTGCAGGCGGGCAAGTTCATCGGCAATATCTGGCGGCATCAGGTCGCGCCGGGTCGAGAGCACCTGGCCGAACTTGACGAAGATGGGACCGAGTTCTTCCAGCGCCAGGCGCAGGCGCTCGCCGCGCGGCGCGGAAATATCGCGCCAGAACACCAGCTTGTCGATCAGCGCAGCCGTGCGCGGAATCTGCAAGCCCGACATGGCGATGTCGTCGAGGCCATAACGCACTGCAACCCGCATGATTTTCAGCAGCCGCAAAAATTTCCGGATCATGCAAGACTTCCCTTCAGCTTTTCAATCCGCTTGGCCAGGCGCTCGGCATCATCGCGCAGCCTGGCGACTTCGCCGGTGAATTCATGGATGTTCAATGGCCGCACCAGTGTCGGCCGTTCGTCAAGAAAATATTCCGCCAGGTTTTCCGCCACGCTGCGTCCGGTCGCCATCACCATGCCGTGCACCGACCGCGCACCACTGACCAGGCGCCGGGCGGCGATGTCGCCGACCACGCGGCTCAAGTCTTCCTCGGCATCCCAGCGCACACCCTGGCTCACTTGCGAAATGGCGTTGGCAAAATCGGCGTCGCCCTCGATGCGCACATAGGAAAATGCCCGCTCGCGATTTTGTACGATCAAGGGCAGGTCGGAAAGTTTCATGCGAATGGTGACATCGGCATCCCCGGCCTCGGGCGCTGCCGACACGCTGCCATCGGCATTGACCAGCAGGCGCACGAGCGCAACGCCGCCATCAAAACAGGCAATCTTGCCGCCATGGCGCGCGAGCTTGCTGCGTGCCCATGGTTCTGCGGCCAGCACGTGATTGATCGCCGCAGTGGCCGCAGCGATGGGCAGGGGAAACAGCATGGAAGGATTCAGGGGAAAGTTCATAACGCCCGGGCATAAAACAAAACCGCCCGTGACGATTCACGAGCGGTTCCAAGTGTAGCAGTTCAGGCTTGCTGATTTGCGATGGGAAGATGATTCAGGGAAGCTGCTGGATACCCGCCAGCGCCCAGCCACCCTGGCCGGAAACCGGCTTGAGCAGATTCCAGACTTCGGCAAACGGTTCCACCGGTGCATTGGTGGCTTCGCGGATCTGGCCGGTGAACTTCACGCTGGCTTGGTAGTCGTCGCCGACACGTTCGACGCCAAGCAGGTCGGCATCGATGCTGACAACATCGGTATTGTTGGGCGTGGCGCCGCGCTCCTGAATCTGCATGCGCAGCTCGGCAAACATTTCCGGCGTGGTGAATTCGCGGATATCGTTGACATCGGCCTTGTCCCAGGCTGCCTGCAGGCGGATGAAATAGGTCTTCGCATTGCGCACGAAACCGGGCACATCGAAGCCTTCGGGAATTTCCCAGCCCGGTGCGCTGCCAAATGAAGAAGCGGCAGAACCCATCGAACCGTTCATGCCCGAGATATTGCCGGTCTGGGTACCGTTCTGGTAGGCCAGGGGCGCTGCGGGTTCAATGCGTGAACCGATGTCCGGCGTCCTGGCGGCATAGTCATTGGCGTAGGCCGGCTGATTCGCCTGGCCATTGCCACGACGTGCAAACATGCGGAACAGGAACATCGCCGCAAAGGCCAGCACGGCGATCATCAACAGCGTGCTGATCATGCCGGCGGCGGCGCCACCGAGGCCGAAATGCGACAGCATGGCGCCCAGGCCAAGACCAAGCAGGGCGCCGCCCAGCATGCCGCGCCATGGGCTGGCCGGACGCACGGCCGGTGCGGCCGGGGCTGCTGCCGGTGGCGTGGCCGGACGGGCTGGTTGATACGACTGCTGTGCCGGTGGCGCCTGGCGTGAAACGCTGGACGACTGCCTGCCGATCGAGCCGCCGCCGCCCAGACGGCGGGCGTCGGCATCCGTGACGACGGTCGCCAGGGTGGTGGCGACCATCAACAGGGCGATTGCGAACTTTTTCATGTGAACTCCTAAAGTTTGATTCCGGTGTGGAGTGCGGCCACGCCTGCCGTCAAACTGAAATAATCGACGCGGGCAAAGCCTGCATCCGACATCATCTGCTTCAATGTTTCCTGGTCCGGATGCATGCGGATCGACTCTGCCAGATAGCGGTAGCTGTCGGCGTCGTTGGCAATGCGCTTGCCCAGCCACGGCAAGACCGAGAATGAATACACATCATACGGCTTTTGCAGCGGGGCCCAGACTTTCGAGAACTCCAGCACCAGCAACTTGCCGCCCGGCTTGAGCACCCGGCGCATTTCACCGAGCGCCACATCCTTGTGGGTCATGTTGCGCAAGCCAAAGGCCACCGTGACCCGGTCAAAATAATTATCGGGAAACGGCAGCTTTTCAGCGTCACACAGCAACGTGGGGCTGTTCAAACCTTTATTCAAGAGCCGGTCACGGCCCACACGCAGCATCGATTCATTGATATCGGTCAACCAGACTTCACCGCTCGGACCGGCCTGCCTGGCAAAAGCCTTGGCCAGGTCGCCGGTGCCGCCGGCAATGTCGAGCACCTTGAAGCCGGGCCGCACGCCGGCCTGGCCGATGGTGAAGGTTTTCCACAAACGGTGCAGCCCGGCCGACATGAAGTCGTTCATCAAGTCGTATTTGGCCGCCACCGAATGAAATACTTCAGCGACCTTGTGGACCTTGTCTTCCTCGGCCACGGTCTGATAGCCGAAATGGGTGTTGCTCATCGATCGTTCTCCGCTGTTTTCGTTGTCGCCTGCTCTGCTCAATGCTTGTGGCCGCAGCCCTGATTGCGGCTCACTGCCGTTGCCTTCATCGCGGCTTCGGTTTCGGCGGCGCTGCCGCCGCCGGAAACCATGGCGATGGTCTTGTCCGATGCCCGCCCTGATTCACGCGTGTGGCCGGCGGCTTCCAGGCGCTGCAGATAATCTTCCCACAAGCTGGCCTGGTCTGCGCCCAAATGGTACAGGTATTCCCAGGTGTAGATGCCGCTGTTGTGGCCGTCGGAAAAAGTAGGTTGCACGGCGTAGTGGCCGACCGCTTCGAGCGTGGTCATTTCCACATCGCGCTTGCCGGTCTGCAGCACTTCCTGGCCGGCGCCATGGCCGCGCACTTCGGCCGATGGCGAATACACGCGCAAGAGTTCGAACGGCAGCGAAAATTCACGCCCGTCGTCAAAGCTGATTTCCAGCACGCGCGAGAGCTTGCGCACCGTCAGTCCGGTCGGTGCCGGTGCTGTTTGTTTTGAGCCAGTCATGGGAGAGTTTCCAGGGTCAGCGTTATCGGGTTATGGGCAAACCAGCACACAGTACTGTGTGATCTGTGATCTGTGATCTGTGGTCTGCGGTCTGTTGCATGTGCACCGCGGCTTGCGGCTTGTGGTCCTCGGTCCGCAGCTGCAGCTGCAGCTACAGCGCCAGCAGCCGGCGTTTCAGCGCTTCACGCAGCGCCGGCAATTTTTCTTGCCTTGCGCTTGATTGTACGGCGTCGACACTGCGCTGCGGCGCAGCCCACACCGGGCCGGGGAAATGACTATCGTCGGCAAAACGGGGAATCACATGCCAGTGCATGTGCGCCACCATGTTGCCCAGACTGGCCAGGTTGACCTTGGTCGGCGCCATGGTTTCCAGCAATGCCGCCTCGACAGCCCAGACCGCATCCATCAGCACGCTGCGCTGGCCAGGCTCGAGGTCGCTCATCTCGCGTACATGCTCAGTCCACACAACCCGGCAAAAACCGGGAAAGGCTGCGTCGTCGACCAGGATCACGCGAAACTGCGCGCCCTGGAACACCAGTTCGCCGCCCGCCTGTTGGCACAGCGCGCAGCCTTGCACGGCCTTTGGCGCAGAATCGTTCATCACACCAGCACGCGTTCGATGCCGCCATTGTTGGCACGCGCCACATACTCTGGCATCCAGTCGGGACCGAGCAGGTGACGGGCGATTTCCACCACGATGTAATCGGCCGTGGTGCCCGAGTCTTCGTTGTAGCGCGACAGACCCTGCAGGCAGGACGGGCAGGAAGTCAAAATCTTGACGTCGCCGGTGAAGCCATCGGCGCGCAGCTTGTCGGCGCCCTTTTCCATCTCGGTTTCCTTGCGAAAGCGGATCTGGGTCGAGACATCGGGGCGCGAGACGGCCAGCGTGCCCGACTCGCCGCAACAGCGGTCATTCTTTTCGATCTTCACGGTGTCGACCGTGGTGATCAGGCTGTTGACGGTCTTGAGCGGGTCCTGCAGCTTCATTGGCGTATGGCAGGGGTCGTGGTACATGTAGCGTGTGCCGGTCACCCCTTCGAGGCGGACATTCTTTTCCATCAGGTATTCATGGATATCCATGATCCGGCAACCGGGAAAGATCTTTTCGAATTCATAGCCCTGCAACTGGTCGTAGCAGGTGCCGCAGGAAACGATGACGGTCTTGATGTCGAGATAGTTGAGCGTGTTGGCCATGCGGTGGAACAGCACGCGGTTGTCGGTGATGATCTTTTCCGCCTTGTCGAAATCACCCGAGCCGCGCTGCGGATAACCGCAGCACAGGTAGCCCGGCGGCAGCACCGTCTGCACGCCAACCTGCCAGAGCATGGCTTGCGTCGCCAGGCCGACCTGGGAAAACAGCCGCTCGGAGCCGCAGCCCGGGAAGTAGAACACCGCTTCGGTATCGGCCGTGGTGGTCTGCGGATTGCGGATGATCGGCACGATCTTGTCATCTTCAATGTCGAGCAGCGCGCGCGCGGTTTTCTTCGGCAGGTTGCCCGGCATTTTCTTGTTGATGAAATGGATCACCTGCTCGCGCACCGGCGGCTTGCCATGCGTGGACGGCGGCGCCTTGGTCTGCTTCCTGGCAAACTTCTTCAGGATGTCGTTGCCCAGGCGCTGGGCCTTGTAGCCCCAGCCCATCATGACCTGGCGCGTGGCATTGATGGTGGCCGGGTCTTTCGCATTGAGGAAAAACATCGATGCAGCCGTACCGGGATTGAACGACTTCTTGTCCATCTTGCGCAGCAGGTTACGCATGTTCATCGAGACATCGCCAAAGTCGATGTCGACCGGACAGGGCGTGACGCACTTGTGGCAAACCGTACAGTGGTCGGCCACATCTTCGAACTCTTCCCAATGCTTGATCGAAATGCCGCGCCGGGTCTGTTCTTCATACAGGAAGGCTTCCACCAGCAGCGACGTCGCAAGGATCTTGTTGCGCGGCGAGTACAGCAGATTGGCGCGCGGTACATGGGTGGCGCACACCGGCTTGCACTTGCCGCAGCGCAGGCAGTCCTTGACGCTGTTGGCAATCGCGCCGATATCGCTTTGCTGCATGATCAGCGATTCATGGCCCATCAACCCGAACGAAGGCGTATAGGCATTGCGCAGGTCGGCATGCAGGCTCGGCCAGTTGAGCAGCTTGCCCTTGTTGAAGCGGCCTTCCGGATCGACGCGCTTTTTGTACGAGCGGAAATTGGCCAGCTCTTCTTCGGTCAGGTATTCCAGCTTGGTGATGCCGATGCCATGTTCGCCGGAGATGACGCCGTCGAGCGAGCGCGCCAGCAGCATGATGCGGTCGACTGCCTTGTGGGCATCCTGCAGCATTTCGTAGTGGTCGGAATTGACCGGCAGGTTGGTGTGCACATTGCCGTCGCCGGCATGCATGTGCAGCGCCACGAACACCCGGCCACGCAGCACGCGCTTGTGGATGGCAGCGGTTTCTTCCAGGATGCCCTTGAAGGCGCTGCCGCTGAAGATCTGGCGCAGGCTGCTGCGCACATCGGCTTTCCAGGACACCCTCAGGGTGCGGTCCTGCGCCAGGTCGAAGACGCTCGCCTCCGGCTGGCTGGCCAGGCGTTCGCCGAGCACCGGCGCCAGTTTGCCCAGGCCCAGGTCGAGCAGCTCCGGCAGTGCATCGCGCAGGGGACGTTCGAGATTGGCCAGCAGATAGGTCCAGCGCGTCTTGACTGCAGCCACCAGAACCAGGGCCTGGCTGACGCGGTCTTCCAGCAATTCGGCCGCCGGCAGGTCGCCGCCCTCGCCATCGTCGCTTTTGCCCAGCGGCAGATTGCCGTTGACGAAAAAATCATGCAGCGCGTCGAGGAATTGCAGCTTGTTCTTGATCGACAGTTCGATGTTGATCCGCTCGATGCCATCGGTGTATTCACCCATGCGGTCCAGTGGAATGACCACGTCTTCATTGATCTTGAAGGCATTGGTGTGCTTGGCAATGGCCGCCGTGCGCGAGCGGTCGAGCCAGAACTTCTTGCGCGACTCGGGGCTCACCGCAACAAAGCCTTCACCGACGCGGGTATTGGCCAGGCGCACCACTTCCGAGGCAGCACGCGCCACCGCATCTTCATCGTCGCCGACGATATCGCCAAACAGCGCCATCTTCGGCAGCACGCCGCGCTTGGACTTGGTCGAGTAGCCGACCGCGCGCAGGTAGCGTTCGTCCAGGTGTTCCAGGCCGGCCAGGATGGCGCCGCCCTGCAGGGTCTGGCCATCGAGGTAATCCTTGATCTCGACGATCGATGGAATGGCGTCGCGCGCCTGGCCAAAAAATTCCAGGCAGACGGTGCGGGCGAACTTCGGCATCTTGTGCAGGATCCAGCGGCCCGAGGTGATCAAGCCGTCCGTGCCTTCCTTCTGGATGCCGGGCAGGCCGGAGAGGAATTTGTCGGTGACGTCCTTGCCCAGGCCTTCCTTGCGGAAGGTGCGGCCGGCAACTTCCAGGATTTCGGTCTTGAACGGCTGGCCGGTCTTGGCACCCTTCTCGGCCGGATGAGTCCATTCAAGCTGGAAGCGCGCCATTGGCGCGTCATGGATCTTGCCCAGGTTGTGGTCCAGGCGCGTGACTTCCAGCCAGTCGCCATTCGGGTCGACCATGCGCCAGCTGGCCAGGTTGTCGAGCGCCGTGCCCCACAGCACGGCTTTCTTGCCGCCGGCGTTCATGGCGATATTGCCGCCGATGCAGGAAGCTTCCGCCGACGTCGGGTCGACGGCAAACACGAAGCCGGCTTTTTCAGCGGCATCCGACACGCGCTTGGTGACCACGCCGGCGCCGGTCTGGATGGTGGCATATTCGCGCTGCAAGCCGGGCAGCACCGCCATTTCGACCTGGCCGAGAAACTCCAGCTTCTCGGTGTTGATCACCGCCGACATCGGGGTCAGCGGAATTGCGCCGCCGGTGTAGCCGGTGCCGCCTCCGCGTGGAATGATGGTCAGCCCCAGTTCGATACAGGCTTTCACCAGTCCGGCCATTTCCTCTTCACTGTCGGGCGTGAGCACCACGAACGGATATTCAACGCGCCAATCGGTGGCGTCGGTGACATGCGAGACGCGCGAGAGGCCGTCGAACTTGATGTTGTCCTTTTCCGTGTAGCGGCCCAGCACGCGGGTGGCACGCTTGCGCAAGTCGTAGGTGGCGCGGAATTCGGCGCCAAAATCACTGACGGCCTGGTGCGCTGCCTTGAGCAGGAATTCGACGCTGGCGCTGCGGGTTTTCGCCGCCGCCAGGCGGCCACTGTCGCCGGCAGCCTCGGCGCTGTCGTGCTCGAACGAACTCACGCGCCGCTTGTCGACTTCCGCCAGGCGGTGGTGCAAGGCCTCGATCAAGGCATTGCGCCGCTTGGGGTTGTCTAGCATGTCGTCCTGCAGGTAGGGATTGCGCTGCACGACCCAGATATCGCCCAGCACTTCATACAGCATGCGCGCCGATCGTCCGGTCTGGCGCGCGCCGCGCAAGGTGTCGAGCACCTGCCACGATTCTTCGCCCAGCAAGCGCATGACGATCTCGCGGTCGGAAAACGACGTGTAGTTGTACGGGATTTCTCGCAAACGGGCCGGACCTGCGCCAGAGGGAGTTTCGGACAGGAGGGCCTGGATTTGTGCGGGGGCGTTCATCGGTGGGGATTTTGACTTGGCGCTAAACAGGCATTTTAGCTTATTGCCGCAGTCCCCGGGCCAGGCTGCTCCACTATAATGGCCGCTCGCGCCGCAGCCGCGCGCCAAACCATGAGCACAGCCAAGTACAGATGACCATCGATTACCTGAAGAAAATCCTCACCGCCCGCGTCTACGATGTGGCCATCGAATCACCGCTGGAACTGGCGCCTTCCTTGTCGGCGCGCCTGGGTAACCGCATCTACTTCAAGCGTGAAGACATGCAAAGCGTGTTTTCCTTCAAGCTGCGCGGCGCCTACAACAAGATGGCCAACCTGCCGGCCGCGCAAATGAAGCGCGGCGTGATCTGCGCCTCGGCCGGCAACCACGCACAAGGCGTGGCATTGTCCGCCGCCCGGCTGGGCTGCCGCGCGGTGATCGTCATGCCGACCACCACGCCGCAGGTGAAGATCGATGCAGTGATCGGCCGCGGCGGTGAAGTGGTGCTGTTTGGCGAATCGTATTCCGACGCCTACACCCATGCCCTGACGCTGGAGAAAAAGCTCAAGCTGACCTTTGTCCATCCGTTCGACGACCCGGATGTGATTGCCGGCCAGGGGACCATCGCCATGGAAATCCTGCGCCAGCATTCGGCGCCCATCCATGCGATCTTTGTCGCCATCGGCGGCGGCGGACTGATTGCCGGCATTGCCGCCTATGTCAAGGCTGTGCGCCCGGACATCAAGGTGATCGGTGTGCAGACCACTGACTCGGACGCGATGGCGCGCAGCATCAAGGCCGGCAAGCGGGTGACCCTGGCCGACGTCGGGCTGTTTTCGGACGGCACCGCAGTCAAGCTGGTGGGCGAGGAAACCTTTCGCCTGACCAAAAAATATGTCGATGAAATCCTGCTGGTCAATACCGACGAGGTCTGTGCGGCATTGAAGGACGTATTTACCGATACGCGCAGCATCCTTGAGCCGGCCGGGGCGCTGGCCATCGCCGGCGCCAAGCAGTATGTGGAGCGCGCCCGCCTGGCCGGCAAGCCGGTCAGGAACGAGTCGCTGGTGACGATTGCCTGCGGCGCCAACATGAATTTCGACCGCCTGCGCATGGTGGCCGAACGTGCCGATGTCGGCGAAGCCAAGGAGGCGCTGCTGGCGGTGACGATTCCGGAACAGCCAGGCAGCTTTCGCCGCCTGTGCTCGCTGATCGGCCCGCGCAGCGTGACCGAATTCAATTACCGCATCACCGATGAGCGCGTGGCCCATGTCTTCGTCGGCGTGCAGATTGCCAACCGCGATGAAGCCGGCAAGCTGTCGAAGACTTTCGAGAAAAATGGCTTCACGACGCTGGACCTGACCGATGACGAGATGGCCAAGCTACACATCCGCAACATGGTCGGCGGCAAGAGCGCACTGGCGACCGATGAATTGATCTACCGCTTCGAATTCCCCGAACGTCCCGGCGCGCTGATGCGCTTCCTGGCCAGCATGGCGCCGAACTGGAACATCAGCCTGTTCCACTATCGCAGCCAGGGCGGCGATGTCGGCCGCATCTTGGTCGGCCTGCAGGTGCCGAAAAAGGAAATGAAGCCATTCAAGCTGTTCCTCGCGGAGCTTGGGCACCGGCATTGGGATGAAACCGACAATCCCGTCTACAAGCTGTTTCTGTAGGCATCCGGCGCGGCAAAGGCAGGCGTGGCAGAATACCGCTTTCACGCGCCTCGCCGCAGGACCAATCCATGAATGCAGCAACGCCACAGAATCCGGCTCCACCCCATGCCGCACCGGTGCAGGACTCGCCGCTGGGCAAGCCTAGCGCCTACAAGACGCAGTACGACCCCGGCTTGCTGTTTCCCATCGGCCGCCAGGACAAGCGAAATGAACTGGGTCTGACCGGCACCCTGCCGTTTTTCGGCATCGATATCTGGAATGCCTATGAAGTATCGTGGCTGAACCTGCGCGGCAAGCCGCAGATTGCGATTGCCAGCGTGCTGGTGCCGGCCGACTCGCCCAACATCATCGAATCGAAATCCTTCAAGCTGTATCTGAATTCATTCAACCAGACCCGCCTGGCCGGCAGCGACAGCCTGCTCGAACTGCTGCGCGCCGATCTGTCGGCCGGCGCCGGCGCGCCAGTGCAGGTCAGCCTGACGATGCCGGAGCAGTTCGACAAGTTGAAATTTGCCGAACTCGGCGGCTTGCTGCTGGACCGCCTGGACATCGATGTCGAGACCTTCGCGCCTGATCCATCGCTGCTGGTGGCGCAGTTCGACGAGGCGCCCGTCGAAGAAGTGCTGCTGTCGCATCTGCTGAAGTCGAATTGCCTCATTACCGGCCAGCCCGACTG
>JBPBPY010000289.1:0-20161 GCA_050954505.1 Janthinobacterium lividum | reverse complement strand
AAGGTGGACGTCCTGCAGGATGGCCGCATCGGTGAACTCGTGCGTGTCAAACGTTCAGGCAACTCCGGCAAGGCGTTCCCGGCCCAGGTTCTGGGTCCATCAATGGTGGCGCTGCCATGAACAAGCATCTCCCGTCCTGCAGCCATCAACCGGTGTGTCTGGCTGCCGCCGGCCAATTCATCCGGCGATACGTGGGCTTGCTCCTCTTGCTTGCGGCCAGTGTGGCGGTTGCCGAAAACCTCTACCAGGCCGAGTCCTTTCGCCCGCTGACAGCCGACATCAAGGCTTACCAGATCGGCGACGCACTGACCGTGCAGGTGCTGGAAAACTCTTCCGCCAGCACCAGTGCCGACACCGGTACCCGGCGCAACAACAGCTTGTCAGCGCAGTGGCTCACGCCAGGTTCTTCAAGCCAGTCGCGCCAGGCCGGATTGGATGTCAAAGGCGACTTCGATGGCGGCGGGCGCACCCAGCGCAGCAACCGTCTGCTGGCCACCCTCACTGTCACGGTCAGGGAAGTGCTGGCCGATGGCCAGCTGCGCGTGGCCGGTGAACAGCGCCTGACCGTCAACGAAGAACCGCAGCGTGTGGCACTCGAAGGCCGGGTGCGGCCCCAGGATATTTCGGACGGCAATATCGTGCTCTCCACGCGCCTGGCCGATGCCCGCATCACCTATGTCGGCGAAGGCGACCTGGCCGAACGCAATCGCCGTTCGTGGTGGCGCAAGCTGCTGGACTGGAGTGGACTATGAGAGCGGCTTTCAGGCATTGGCCCGGCACCAGGTTGATACGGCTGGCGATCGTCGTTTGCGCGGCATTGATGCTGGCTGAAGCTGCCGCCGCCGCCGCCAACGCGCCGGTGCGCGTCAAGGATCTTGGCCACCTGCATGGCTGGCGCGACAATGCCCTGTTCGGCACCGGCATCGTCACCGGACTGGCCGGCACCGGCGACTCGCCATTCAACCGCAGCACGCGCCAGGCGCTGTCGAATGTGCTGGCACGCTTGAACCTCGGCATCAGCCCCGAACAGATTCAAAGCCGCAATGTCGCCGTGGTCATGGTCAGTGCGACGCTGCCAAGCTATGCCCGCACCGGCGACACGCTCGACATCACGGTGGCCTCGGCCGGCGACGCCCGCAGCCTGGTCGGCGGCAGCCTGCTGCTGACCTCGCTGGCTGGCGTCGATGGCAAGGTTCGCGCATTGGCCCAGGGTCCCTTGTCGGTAGGCGGTTACCGTTACGATGCCAATGGCAATGTGGTGCAGAAAAACCATCCGACAGTCGGTGCGGTGTCGAATGGCGCCACGGTCGAGGAAGGGGTGACAGCTGAAGTGCTGCGGGCCGACCAGACCGTCACGTTCGTGTTGACCGAACCGGACTTCACCACGGCCAGCCGGGTGGCCCAGGCAATCAACAGCCAGGTCGCGCCCGCCATTGCGCGGGCGCGCGATGCCAATGGCATCGACATCCTGGTGCCGGAACCGCAGCGTGGACAACTGGTCGATTTCCTGGCGCGGCTGGAAAACGTCCAGGTGGCGCCCGACCGCCGCGCCAGGGTGGTCATCAACGAGCGTACCGGCACCGTGGTGGCAGGCGGCGATGTGCGCATTTCCAGTGTGTCGATTGCGCATGGCGACCTGAAGATTTCCATCACGGTGGAAAACAGCGCCGTAACCCAGGCAACGCCCTGGCTGCTTTCGCCCCCCGGCAGCGCTGCGGTGAGCGCATGGGCCGGCGAAAACGCAGCGGCAGGCACGTTCGGACAACCCTTGGCCAACGGCCTTGGCACCACGGTGAGCAATACCCGCATCGAAGTCGATGAAGCAAAGGGTACCGGCTTTGTTGCCGCCAGCAATACGGTTGCCGACCTGGTGCAGTCGCTGGCCAAAATCCATAGCAGTACGCGCGACATGATTTCCATCTTGCGCGCAGTCAAGGCAGCAGGCGCCCTGCATGCCGAACTGGTGGTGCAATGAGCACGCCCTGCTTGCGCAGTGGCCAGTTGCGCCAGGTTCGCCTATTTCGTCAAAGTAGGAGCAATCCATGACCGACGGCATCGATGCGCTCACGATGCGCGCCACCTTGCTGGCACTGGACGCCAGCATGCTGCGCCAGCAGGCCCATGCAGCCAATGTCGCCAATGCCGGCACAGCCGGTTATCGCGCCGTTTCGGTGGACTTCGACAGCCAGCTCGAGCGCGCACGAAACAGCCTGGCACAGCGCGGCAGCATCGGCAGCCAGGATTTGCCCGGGGTGGCACCTGCGCTGGTGCAGTCTGCCGGCGCAGTGCAGCTCGACATGGAAATGGCGGCAATGGCGCAGAACAGCGTGACGCACCAGTCGCTGCTGGCAGCCTTGTCGCGCTATCTGGCAATCATGGCAAGCGCGGTGGCCGATGGAAGGCGCTGAAGAATGAATGAAAATGGACCGCAGATGCACCGTGGCTGGACTCCAACCGACAAAAGCCATGGCCGCATGAGTGCAAGCACAGACCAACACAAGGAGCAGGCAGGATGCATTACACCGACACGTTTTTGATCAGCGCCACCGGCATGGCAATCGAACGCAGCCGGGTCGATATCGCGGCATTGAACCTGGCCAATGCAAATGCCGTCCAGGACGCCAACGGCGTGACCTATCAGCCGGCGCGCGTGCTGGTCCGCGGTGCGGGCACGGCGCCATTTGCGCCGGCGTTTGCCAATCTCTTCGGTGCCTTTCAAGGCGCCGGCGAAGCGGCGCCGGAGATATTGGCACTGTTGCCCACTGCCACGCTGGAAACTGTCCCCACGCCTGCCAGGCAAGTTCATGAACCTGCCCATCCACTGGCCAGCAAGGAGGGCTTCGTCGCCTACGCCAACGTCGATACCGCTACGGAAATGGTCAGCCTGCTCAATGCCAGCCGCGCCTACGAAGCCAATGTCGCCGCCTTCAATGCCAGCCGCTCGCTGGCGCTGAAGGCGCTCGATATCGGCAGGGGCAATTGATGGAAAGCCTGGCCATCAGTGCAGCGCTCGGTGCGGCGGCGCTCGCTCCCGGCAGCGCAACTGCGCATGCCACTGCTTATGCCGAATGGTTCGAAGCGGCCAGCGTCATGTCGGCACCTGGGGCGAGCGCATCGCCCCAGCAAGCCGGCGGATTCCTGCCGGCGCTGCCAGAGCAGCATGCTGCCCCGGCCGGCAGCTTTGCCGGCATGGTCAGCAGTGGCCTGGAACAGCTCAATGCGCAGTTGATTGGCGCGCAAACCGGCATGCAGCAATTTGCGCTCGGGCAGGCGCCAAGCGTGCACCAGCTGATGGTCACGCTGGAAGAAAGCCGCCTGGCATTCCAACTTTTCCTGCAGGTCCGTAACCGCCTGCTGGAAAGCTATCAGGAAGTCATGAGGATGCAGATATGAAGGCGTTCTGGCAAAGCCTGCCGTGGCGCGCGCGCACTGGTGTGGGAGCTGGCGCAGCCTTGCTGCTGCTGTTGCTGGCCATTAGTGCATGGTGGCTGCTGCGTACCGAATATGACATCCTGTTTGCCGACCTGCAGCCGCGCGATGCTGCGCTGATGACCGATGAACTCGAACGCCTGAACATTCCCTACCGGCTTGGTGAAGATGGCAGCGCCATTCTGATCGAAAAGTCGGCCGTGCACGCCACCCGTTTGAAACTGATGGGACGCGAACTGCCGCTGCAGGGCGGCGTCGGCCTGGAGCTGTTCAACAATGCCGATATCGGCATGACGGAATTCACTGAAAAGATCAATTACCAGCGCGCGCTGCAGGGGGAATTGACACGCACCATCCTGTCCTTGTCGGAAATCCGCGCTGCACGCGTGCATCTGGCATTTGCCGAACAGGCGGTATTCAGGCAGGGCAATGCCCGCCCCAAGGCATCGGTGACCTTGACCATGAAGCCCGCAGAGGTGCTGTCGGCAGCGCAGGTGGCCGGCATTACCCGGCTGGTGGCCGCTGCCATCTCCGGCATGACGGTGGAAGACGTGACCATCGTCGACCAGCGCGGCATTGCCCTGACTCGCGGCGCCGATGGCGAGGGCGGCAGCACGGCAGCCAACGGCCGGCTGGAACTCAAGCGCGAGACCGAGGATTACCTCTCGCGCAAGGCCGGCACGGTTCTGGAACGCGCGCTCGGCCCGGGCCAGGCCCTGGCCAGCGTCGACGTGGCGCTGAACATGGATCAGATGCGGGTGACCACCGAAGACGTGCTGCCAGTGGCGGCAAGCCAGGCCGGCGTGGTGGTGCATGAACGCGAGACGCTGGGCAACCCAAGTGCGCAGGCTGACAACCGCCTGGTCGATGGCAGCCGCAGCAACTTGCCGCGCCAGCGCGAAACCGATTACCAGACCGGCAAGCGGGTGGAACAGATCGTCAGCCAGCCCGGTTCGATACGCCGCATACAAGTCGTGGCCGTGGTGCGGCAGAGCCTCGATGCAGTGCGCCGCGAACAGTTGCGCGTGCTGGTGTCGGCTGCGGTAGGCGCCGTGCCCGAGCGTGGCGATGTTGTGGTGGTCGAGGCGTTTGGCGAAGCACAGCCGGGCCCCGCACCGGGTACCTCGGCCGCACCGCCCGCCGCATCCCTGCTCCACAGCCCGGCAGAAGCAGCCAGGCAGGCATCGGCAAGCGCGCAACAGCCTGCCGGACAGGCGCTGGTTTCTGGCGCAGGCATCGCTGCAAACGCATCGCAGACGCCCGGCCCGCTGCGTCGGCCAGCCGGGCCATCGGCAGCCGATCGCTGGGCGCAGACCGCCCCGCAGGCGTTGCCCTCTTGCGCCGAAGATGGCCCGCAAACGCCAAAGCTGTTCGGGTTGCACTGCTGACCATGCTGTTGTTCTTTTCCATACGCTGGACCCTGCAGCGCTGGCGTGGCCGCAACCAGGGCAAGCGCAAGGCGCCCCAGGCAGATGCCGGCCAGGTGGCTGATTCCACGCCTGCTGACGCACCCGGTGCGATGCATTACCAGCCGCTGGATGCAGCCCAGCGCGAAACAGTCTTGCAGCAAATGACCGCCTGGCTCGATCGCAGCGATGGCAAGACCTGGTCCGGGAGGCAGGTTTGAGAAACCCTGAAAACCCGGCAGCGTCCAAAGTCTCCTTCGATCAGGCGCTGTCGAATGCCGCCGCCGATCGATTCGGCGATCGATTCGGCATCGATCGGATGATCAATCCGACGATCGATCGGATGATCCAGTGGCCGATGGATTGTCCGCCAATGCACAAGCTGCCGCCCGGCTCCTCGAGGGGCTCGCCCTGACCGACCGGACCTGGCTGCTGGCTGCACTGGCGCCGCATCAGCGCGATCGGCTGGCGCCCTGGCTTGACGGTGCGGCAAACACACAGGTTGGCACCAAGGCTCACCTGGCCGCGCAGGCAGGGAACCCGACATCGAAACGCGCACCAGCGCTGCCAGACAAGGCCATACAGCAGGAAGTGAACAGGCCGGCAGAGGATGCGCAGCACATGGCTGCAGTGCATGCCTGGTTTGGCCAGCTTACCGAGCACCAATGGAAGCGGTTGGACCTGTTGTTGCAGCAGGAACCGTTGGCGTTGACGGTTCTGCTGCTGGGTGCGGGTCAGGCGCGTTTGCCATGGCAGACGCGCTTTCTCGATGCACAGGAACCGCTGAGGAAACGCCAGCTGGAACTGGCAATGCGTGAACCGGGAAATCCACCTGCCGCCCTGACTGCGCTTCTGCTTGAGGTGGCGAGCAGGGCATTGCGTGATGCGCATCCTGCGGCGCCTGCGGTGCTTCGCAAGACGTCACCATGGCAGCGGCTGCAAGCACTGGCAACGCAAGTCTGGTCGCCGACAGCGGCGGGTGTTGGGTCACTGCTGGCACGGATGAATATTCCCACCCGGAGAAAATTGCCATGAACCCGAATCCGCTTGGCAGAAATCAAGCCGCGCCTGGCGATCTGCATCAGGTGATCCTGCAGGATGTGCCAGTGGCAGCAACAGCACGTACCCTGAAACGCTGCTGGAGCGCTGGCGCGCCATTGCATGCAGCCCATCCATCCGCCGCGCACAGCACTGCACGGCATCCGGCAGGCGTTCCATCGGTAACGGTCACCATCGAGGCCAAGCGCGCCGGCGCAGCGGCATCCAACACCGCGCATGAGATGGGACGCGAAGCGCGAGTTGAAGTGCAACGTGAGGTGCGACATGAAGCAAGGCAGGAAGCCAAATCGGAAGCCAAACATGAAGCCAAACATGAAGCGAGACAAGATCCGGACCATGGTGCCGGACTTGAAGCGGGCGATGACGCAGACTGTGAAACAGGCTGTAATACCGGCCACCCACCCGGTTTCTCGGCTGCCAACCGGGCTGGCTACGAGGCCGGTCATGAAGCAGGCTATGAGTCTGGCCGGCAAGCAGGTTTTGCAGCGGGCCGCGAGGAAGGCGTGCAGACTGGCCGCCTGGCTGGCCATGCCGAGGGACTGGCGCGCGCCCAGGAAGCTGCACAGCGTGATGGTGAACGCCTGGCCGGGTTGACCGCACTGGCCGACGCACGCAGCAATGCATTGGCAGCGCTGCTGCACACCTTGCGCCAGCAGATCCCGCAGCTGCTGGAACAGGCGGAAGACGACATCGTGTCGGTTTGTTTCGAGGTGCTGTGCCAGATCATTGGCAGCGGCAGCAACACTGCGGTCCAGGTGCGCAATCATGTGCGTGCCACGCTTGCGCATGCAGCGCAGGCACAGGCCTTGCAGGTGCATCTGCATCCGCACGATCTGCAGCTGCTGCGTCATGGTTCGGGTCAGGAAACCGGCGGCACACAGCAAGAAGCCCAGGAGAGGGATGGCTTTGCCGGCATCGAATTCATCGCCGACCCGGCGCTGGTGTCCGGCGGCTGCGTGGTTTGCGGCAGCGACGGCGCACTCGATGCGCGCCTCGATCGCCAGCTCGATCAAGTGCGCGGCGTATTGCTGCGCGCACGTGGAGAGCGGCAATGAGTGCCGCTGCAGCAGTCTTGCCGGTCCTGGAACGCTGCCGGCAAATGCTGGCTGGCACGCCGCCGTATCGGCGCATCGGCTGGGTGCGGCGCGTGCAGGGTCTGGCCATCGAAGCCGAGGGACCCGATGTACCGATCGGCGCCATGTGCCGCATCATGGCGCGCACCGGGCAGCCCGACGACCCCGGCATCCTGGCCGAGGTGGTGGCAATCCGGCCAGGCCATGTGACCCTGATGTGCCACGGCGCGCATGAAGGTGTGGGCGCGGGCTGCGAGGTGCTGGCGCTGCACGAGCATGAAAGTGGCGCCGGCATCGCCGTCGGCGAGGCGCTGCTTGGGCGGGTGATCGATTGTTTTGGCCAGCCGCTCGATGGCCGCCCCCTGCCCCCCGGTTTGCCCCGGCGCAGCCTGCGCGCTGCGCCCGGCAATCCGCTGTTACGACCGCTGATCGACACGGTGCTGGAGACCGGGGTACGCTGCATCGATGGTTTGCTGACCATCGGGCGCGGCCAGCGGGTCGGCATCTTTTCCGGCAGCGGGGTTGGCAAGAGCAGCCTGCTGGCGATGATCACGCGCCACATGGGCAGCAAACACTGCGTGGTGGACGACAGCAGTCCACCGGCCCATGGCCAGGACAGCGCCGGCAACGCAGCGCGTGCCGACCTGAACGTGATTGCCCTGATTGGCGAGCGCAGCCGCGAAGTGCGCGACTTCATCGAGCGGCAGCTGGGAGCTGACGGGCTGGCACATTCGATCGTCGTGGTCGCCACTGCCGAGCAGCCGGCGCTCTCGCGCATTCGCGCGGCACATGCCGCCGTGGCCATTGCCGAGCATTTTTGCCAGTCGGGACGCCATGTGCTGCTGACCATGGACTCCATCACGCGCCTTGCCATGGCGCGGCGCGAAGTGGGCCTGGCGGCGGGCGAACCTGCCACCGCACGGGGTTATACGCCCTCGGTGTTTACCGAGATTCCACAACTGTGCGAGCGCTGCGGCACGGCGCCCTCGGGTGGCGCCATCACAGCGCTGCTGACGGTACTGGTGGAGGGTGACGACTTCAATGAGCCGGTCTCGGACTGCCTGCGCGCGGTGCTCGATGGCCACATCGTCCTCACGCGCACGCTGGCGCACCGGGCGCATTTCCCGCCGATCGATGTATTGCAAAGCAGCAGCCGGCTGGCGCGTCAATTGAGTTCCCCGGCCGAGCGCGAGATCGTTGCCGGCACGCTGCGCCACCTGGCTTTGCTGGAACACAATCGCGCCATGGTCGACATCGGTGCCTACGCGGCGGGCAGCAATCCGGCACTTGACCTGGCCTTGCTGCTGGAGCCGGCACTGCTGGCGTGGCAACGTCAGGACAGCGGCGGCATTTCCCGTGAGCAGGCTTTGCAGCAGCTGGCAAGGCTGTGCGATGCAGCGGCCACGCCTTTGGCAAGTGCCCCATCAACCGGGTCCATGAACGCACGCGCGTCTTTCGGCCAAGCACCCTCGTCCGGTGCAGAAACACGGATGCAACGATGAACATGCAATCACGCTTTCTGCCTCACGGCAGTGCCCGGAGGCCGCGCGCCAGCCTTGGGGACATCAGCGCCAGCGCTGCAGCCTCACTGCTGCGACCGCGCGGGCAGGCAGAGCACGCACTGCTGGGTGCATTGCTCAAGCGTGCAAGCTGGCGCTGCGATGCACTTGGCAATCAACTGCTGCGTGCCACGGCAGATTGGGAACAAGCGCACGCTCGCCTGCTCGATTGCCGCAACCTGCTGGCGCAGGAAAGCCGCAACGTGCTGGCCGCCAGCCAGACCATGAAGATCGATCCTTGCCTGCAGCGCTTGCGATTGGCGTGGTTTTGCCGCACGCAGCAGCACGCTCATGCCATGGCGCGGGAACTGGACCGGTGTGCAGCGCAGCTTTCCAAGGCACGGGCGGATTGTCTGCAGCAGCAACAGCAGTTCGAACTATTGTCCACCCACGCAGCCCGACTTGGCAGCGCGCTGCAAAGACAGTCCAGCCTGCAGATGGCGCAACAGGCAGATGATGCATGGCTGATGCGCCATGGCCAGGGCGGCATGACGGCGATGATGCCTGGCCATTGCGGCAATCCTGCCGCAATGGCCGCACCTGGGACAAGACCATGATCGGCCTGTCCAAACATGCACAGCAGATGGCTGCAGCGCGCTCCTTGCTGCAGTCGCGTGCCGCCGGTGGCGCCATTCCGGAACCGGCCGATGGCCAGGGGTGGCGCCGGGCGATGGAAAGTGCGCAGATCGCGCAGTGGTTCAACAGTCCGGCCGCCAGCCCTGCGGCAGCGTTGCCCGGCAAGGCCAGTGAAGCACTGCCACCGGCCACGATGGGAAAGCGCTCCAGCGCATCGTTGTCGTGGCATGGCTCGACTGCGCCAACACATGCGCAACATTTCTTACGTATTGCCGCACACGCGGCGACGTTGACGGCAGATACCGGCGCTGCACACC
Organism: Janthinobacterium lividum; assembly: GCA_050954505.1. Taxonomy (GTDB): domain Bacteria; phylum Pseudomonadota; class Gammaproteobacteria; order Burkholderiales; family Burkholderiaceae_D; genus JAQGMO01. Next base: position 10,742 of record JBPBPY010000289.1, on the reverse strand, counting down.
GACCAGGTTTGGACCGGCACGGTGACAACGCAGCAAGCCCGGCGCAGGGGGCCACGGCGCATGCCATGGGGTTCGACAGCTTGAGCATGCCCTTTCTGCACACTGATGCATCGAAGCCATTGCCGATTGCGGCTTCAGGCATGGGTCACGGGCCGGCACCGGCGCTGGCGGCAGGCCTGGCTCATCCACCACTTGGCGCCCTGACGGTGTTTGCAGACGCGCCAACCAGCGCAGCATTCGGGCGCTGTACAAGCGCCGAAGGCGCGCAACATTTTGACCATCTGGCCCGACCGGCGCAGTGGCAGCAAGGCAGTGGTGTGCGACGCCCGCCGGTACGGCTTCATGCCAGTCTGTCAGGCCAGCAGCTGGCGCTCTGGATGGGCATCGACGGCAAAGCCCAGGCCGGCAATCGCCTGGCCTGGTCGTTGCTGACCCTGCTGAGGCCCGCCCTGGCCAGCCAGGGAAAAACCCTGGCAAGCGTGGTCTGCAATGGACGCCTGCTGCTGAGCGCTGGCGCAGGGACAAGTGCATTGACCAGCCCAATCGCGGATCCGGCCAAAAACCCGATCAGCAAGTCTTCGCACAACCCGCTTCCACACTCAATGACAACCCGATCGCAAACGTGAAGGAAAAATGATGGCCATCAGTGCTTTGGGCGGGGTTCCGGCTGCCGCCAATCTGCAAACCAATGCCCTGGGCATGGAGGATTTTCTCAAGATCCTCATGACCCAGTTGACGTACCAGGACCCGCTCAAGCCGGTCGACAATCAACAGTTCATGGCACAGATGGCGCAATTCACCGCGCTGGAACAAACCCAGCAACTCAACACCAGGCTTGAAACGCTGATCACCAACCAGGCAGCGCTGCAGTCGATCGGCTTGATCGGCCGCAGTGTCGAAGTCAGCAACGATGGTGCTGCCAACCTGAGCGCGACAGTGACAGCGCTGTCGCTGGCCGGCGCCACCCCGGCCCTGACACTTACCACCAGCAACGGCGCGGTGCTTGCCGATGTCGCGCTCACGCGCATTGTTTCGGTACGCTGACTGAAATGCCACCACGGAGAACACCATGCTTGAATCGATCTATGTCGGCATGAGCGGCCTGCTTGGCTACGCCAAAGGCTTGCGCGTGATTGCCAACAATACCGCCAACCTGAATACGCCCGGCTTCAAGAGTGCCAGCCTGCAGTTTTCCGACCAGTTCTATTCCGGCTCGGCGCAGGCAGGCAGTGCCAGCCTGGGCCACGGACTCGACACCGGGGCAACCGTGCTGTCGCTGCGCCAGGGAGAGTTGCGCCAGTCGGGCAATCCGCTTGATCTGGCCATCGATGGCCAAGGGTTGTTCATCCTGCGCGAGCCGCAGTCCGGCAGCGGCCAGGACAGCCTGCATTACAGCCGCGCCGGCCAGTTTGTTTTCAATGATGCAGGCTTGCTGGAAGACCTGGGCAGCCATGCAGAGGTGATGGGGCTTGACGACCAAGGGGGCCTGGTACCAGTGTCGCTGCATGGTTTGCAAATCCATGCCGGCAAGCCAACATCGACGATCACGTTTTCCGGCAATCTTTCCAGCACCGCCGCCAGCCAGGCTGTCGAAGGCATCACCGTCATCGACCGGCAGGGCGCCCAGCATACGCTGCGCGCGCTGTTGACGGCCCAGACAGCCGAGATGGCAGGCAACGACAGTCCGGGACGCTGGCAAGTGCAATTGTTCGAGGGCGATCGCCTGGCTGCCACGACCACGCCGGCCTTCGAGAATGGCGAGCCTGCCGCCGCAAGCGCACGCAACACGGTCAGCTACACGCCGCAAGGCCTCGAGGCGATGACGCTGACGCTTGACATGAGCAGCAATGTCACCTCGTTTGCCGCCGGCAGCCTGTCGACCCTGGCTGCGAGCAAACAGGATGGCGTACTGCCCGGGGCGCTTGTCGGTGCGGGGTTCGATGCCAGCGGCGTGCTGGTACTGCGCTACGCCAATGGCCAGCAGGTGCAGGGCCGTCAGCTGGCATTGGCCCATTTTTCTGTTACCGACGACATCACCAGCATTGGCAGCAACCAGTTTGCCGCTGTCGCTGGCGCCCAGGCGCAGGTCGGCGCTGCGCGCTCGGGCGTGTTCGGCAGAATCGAAGCTGGCAGTGTGGAAATTTCCAACGTCGACCTGTCGCAGGAATTCACCAATCTGATGATCATGCAGCGCGGGTATCAAGCTTCATCACAAGTCATCTCGACGGCCAGCGAATTGCTGCAGCAACTGTTTTCGATCAAGGCACAAGCATGATGGCGAATCGAAATACAGTCCGTGCTGCGCCATTGTTTGCCTGGCGCAGCGAGCAAAGGATGGCAGTGGAACACGCCATCGGCGCCGTACTGGAACAGTGGTGCAAGCGCTGGTTGATGATGCCGGCGCAGGCAGCCAGCGTTGCCGCAGCAAGCACGACGCCGCGACCACTGCAGACATTGCAGCCATTGCAGCCATTGCAGGCAGAGGTTTCAAGGCTGGACCCGAAAGCGCCCGGCAGACACTTTGTCAACGCCACGCAAGCGCTGGAAGGATTCGGCAGCCCGATGGCGGTCGATGGCCCAGGTGGTGCGGTGACGCTGGATGGATTGCGCAGTCGGGCATCTCTGAATGGATCGAGCGGCGCAGCGACGCTGGATGGATTGCGCAGACGGGCATCGCTGGATGGATCGAGCGGCGCAGCGACGCTGGATGGATTGCGCAGTCGGGCATCGCTGGATGAATCAAGCGGTGCAGCGACGCTGGATGGATTGCGCAGCCAAGCATCGCTGGCCCACACGGACCAGCGCTGGCAATGCCTGCTTGTCGAAGGACGGGCATGTTCGTTCGGCTGGCGCTTCGAGGGTGGCATGGTGCTTTCACGACTTCATGAATCCCTGTTTGCGGTGCCACCACAGCGTCTGCCACAGCACAAGGACGCACACGACTTGAGCGACCAGGAAACCCTGTTCCCGCCGCTGTCGCGCCAGGCAGTGCTTGGTGCCTGGCAGGATTGGTGGACCATGCTGGCCCGCCGTTGCAGCGTGGCGGACCTGGAACCTTCCTCGCTGCCGGCGCCTGCACATGCTGGCGTGGCCTGGTCGGGCGCGCTCGACCTGTGCATGCCCTGGTGCGGTGGCTGGCTCTACCTGCGCCTGCCGCGCAGCGCCATCGGCAATTTGCTTGCAGACGACCTGGCCGGTGCGGCGCAGCCAGCATCATCGTTGTCAAGTGGCGCCAAGCGCGGCCGACAACCGGCATTGAAAACCTCTGTACTGCAGGCGCTGGCCCGGCAATCGCTTGACTTGAAAGTCGAGCTCGAACCGGTGAGGCTTACCGTCGGCCAGTTGCTGCATCTGAAGGCCGGCGATGTCGTCAGCACAGCGCATCTGCTCGATGCACCGGCACGCGTTGCCGTGCTCTGCGGCCAGCCTCTGTGCCTGGGCTGGCCTGGGCAGATGGGTGGCAGACGCGCCATTGAATTGACTGGCGCAGGCGGTGGCGATGGCAGTGGCGGTGGCGGTGACGGCGGCAGTGGCGTCGACGTTGGCCGTGGCCTGGACGCCGACGGCATACCGATTGGATGAAACCAGTGCAGCCCTCCAAATGAAGCCGGCATTTCATTCAAATGACACCCGCGTTCTGTCTCGAATGAACGTGGCATTTTCATATTGATAAAACCAATTTTTATTGCTGATCGAACCGGCGTTTTCCACATGAACGACACCAGTGCTTCTCCATCAAATGAATCCAGGCCTGTCCTCGCCAGATGAAACCGATGCTGACTTCATCAAATGAAACCGGCGCCGTCTGGCCGGACACACCCGGTAATTTTTCACCAACCCGAATGAATTTCCTCACTCATGAATAGCTCTGCCAGCAACGACCCTTCCCCGCCATCGAGCTCAAGCGACATTGCGTCTGCTTGCGCTGCAGCAGTTCGCGCCGTGCAACCAATTGGCTGGCCGGAATTCGACCCGGCGGCCGGGCTGGAACCGCCCTCGCCAGGCGCCACCGGCCAAACCGCAGATCCTGGGCAAATGCCGCACTCGGGTGCTGCGTCCGGCGGCCGCCAAGGCAGTACGGCACGTCCGGATGGCGCCAGCCAGGCCAAGCTGCTGCAGGACTGTCATCCACTGCATCACGTCCAGGCCAGCCTGCAAGTCTGCGTCGGCACGGCGCAGGTTTCCATCGGTACCCTGCTTGGGGCAAGCGCCGGCGATGTACTGGCACTCGACCGGGCCATTGACGAGCCGGTCGATCTGCTCATCGATGGCCAGGTTGTGGCGCGTGGCCAGCTGGTTGCGCTCGACGATCGTTTTGCCGTGCGCATTACCGAGGTTGCGCTGCACGAACCATGGCCATGCCCATGAGTGCCGTCGACAGCGCTGCGGTATTTTCCGCCGCCGCACCGGAAACCGTGCAAGCCCTGCGCGTGGTGCTGGGTCTGACGGTGCTGGCGCTGCTGCCTGCCCTGCTGGTTTGCCTGACCAGTTTCTTGCGCATCATCATCGTGCTGTCAATGCTGCGCCATGCGATCGGCATGCCGGAAACGCCGCCCAATATGGTGCTCATCGGACTGGCCCTGTTCATGACCCTGTTTACCATGTCGCCAGTAATCGACCGCGTCAACCGCGACGCATTTTCCCCGTTCATTGCCGGCACACTGGGCATGGCGCCTGCTTTCGAGAAAGGCATGGCGCCAACGCGCGAGTTCATGTTGCACCAGACCCGCGAACAAGACCTGGCCCTGATGCTGGAACTGGCCAGGGTGCCGGCGCCGGCCACACCGGCCAGCATCAGCAATGTGCAACTGATCCCGGCCTTCATGCTTTCCGAACTGCGGGCGGCTTTCCAGATCGGCTTCATGGTTTTCCTGCCCTTCCTGCTGATCGATCTGATGGTATCGAGCATTCTGATGGCCCTGGGCATGATGATGATGCCGCCAACCACGATTGCCTTGCCCCTCAAGATCCTGATGTTTGTCTTGATCGATGGCTGGACCCTGCTGCTCAAAGCCCTGGTGGGCTCGTTTCATTGATTGAACGCCGTCATGCCGTTCGATCCATCCGCCATGACCTCGAAGCCTCCCGACCGCCGTAGCGCCGCCGCGCTGCCGGTCGCTGCGGCAGCCGCTGTCCCGGCGGTTGCTGCAGAAGTCGAGGCCGGATGGTGGGCGGCATGGCGCCAGCAGCACGATCTTGCTGCGCGCACTGCATTGATTGGCGCCTATCTTCCGCATGCGCGCCTGGTGGCAGCGGTGTATTACAAACGCCGCATCCACGATGAAATCGGCTTTGAGGATTATTTTCAGCTCGCCAGCCTCGGCCTGGTGGAATCGATCGACCGGTATCTGCCCGAACAAGGCGTGCTGTTCAAGACCTTCAGCACCCGCCGCATGCATGGCGCCATCCTCGACGGCCTCGACGCCATGAGTGAAAAGAACCGCCAGATTGCGGTGCGCCGCAAACTCCAGGCTGAGCGGCTGGCCCGCCTGGCCGACCGTACCCAGGCCGAGGGAAGCAGATCCCGAACGGTATTCATGCCGGCGTTGCCTGCAGCGGCAACCGGGTCGCCGGCAGCGTCGCAGGCCAGGCACCAGGAAAATCTGTTTCGCACCCTGGCGCAAATCGGCATTGGCACGGCACTCGGTATCCTGCTGGAAGATACCGGCATGATTGCCGGGGCTGCAGCGCAGGACCAACATGCTGTGGCAGCGGCAGTCGAAGTCAGTTATTTCAGGAAGACTGAACTGCAGCATTTGCGTGGCCTGCTGCGCAGCGCCGTGGCGCAACTCGATCAGGCAGAACGGCGCGTCATCCAGGCGCATTATCTGGAAGAGCTTGCCTTTGGCGAGATTGCCGCCACGATGGGTGTCAAGCGCGCCCGCATTTGCCAGCTGCATCGGCAGGCTCTGCAGAAATTGCACCAGACCCTGGCGGGCAAGACGGGCTGTGATGTGACGATGTGAAGGTCGTGAGGAATCGGCATTGACGATCCAGTGATTCAGGTCCGGCTTCAGCTGGAAATTTTTCCCTGCCGATCGAGCAGCAGTGCACCGGCTTCTGCGATTGCCGCGCCGAGTTCGGGAGACATTTCCATACGCTGCACCACCTGTTCGACCAGCTGGTCGAAGTCGTCCGCGCCTGCCAGGCCGTCGCCAAATGCGTCCAGCAGTACTGCGTCGAGATACAAGCGAAAAGCCTTGCGTCGCCGGTGCTGGTCATCGAGCGCCAAGGCGCCGATACGCCGGGCCAGCAACTCGGCGCGCGCCAGGTCGACAGCGGTATTTCCCGGCAAACCAGCGTTGTCCGGCAACGGTCCGATATTCCCTGCACTGGCAGCGGCAGCGGCAGGCGTTCCACCGGCTTTGGCCATGCCGCGCATGAGCAAAGGCAATAAAGGCAATGCCGTTTTATCGATGGCAGCCATGATCAGATGACAATGCTTTCTTTTCTTGGCATGCCGTTTGCGAAGCACTCGACCGGAACAAACTCAATTCGGCCTGCCCTGGGGAGAATAGTTAGACAGCAGGAAATGTTCACTGGCACTGGTGTCCGCATTGCTTGCCGATGCACCCTGGGCGCCAACACCGCTTTGCGCACCGGTACCGGTATTCGGCCTGATGCGGTATTCATCGACATGACCGCCGTTGTGGCCGGCGCTGTCGCCATTGTCCTCCAGCTTCTGTTTCGATGGCTTGACCGCGCCTTCGGGCCCGGTGGCATCCTCTGCCAGTCCAGCCAGGACTTGCTCGATATCACCGGCCAGTGCATCGGAGAGCATGCGGGTGATGACACCAGCCTGCCCATTGATTGCGCAGGCTTCCTGGAAAGCACGGTTTTTCGCCAAGCCTTCCTTGAAATGAAATTCAGCGGCCTGTGGCTCGTCCTGGGCCAATGCGGCAAACCCATGGATGAAGCCGCGATACGGATTGGGTTCCGGCATGTCCAGCAAGGGTTTCCATGTGCGCAACGCCACTTCAATGCGCACCAGGCTAAACTGCAGCAAACCCAATTGGTAGCGCGCAATGGCCATCGCTGGCGCCAGCGCAATGGCGTCCGAAAATGCGACTTCGGCCTGGGCATAATTTTCCATCGCCGCATGTTCGGCACCGATGAGAAAATGCGGCATGCCGGCCGTGGGTGCCAGCAATGCTGCCTGAGAAAACAACGCAATGGCCTGGGCACCGCGATCGGCGGCGCTGGCAATCAGGCCTTGCTGCATCAGACTGTCAAATGTTTCCAGGCCGTCATTTACATCGTCCATAGCGTGCGCTTTCCAAGGTCGAGTCAATCGTCAATGGTCCAGTACTTACAGACCAGAACACGCCGGTCGGCCGGACAGATCCGCGCCACCGAACGGCCTACATGAGGAAGATACCCAACGATGCGTACCGGGCGCAGCTGCCTGCCGACGACGACCGCGACGGCCACGATGCCCCGCTGTCGCCTGCATCCCGCAGCATGGTCCCACCGGTTCAATCGCCGTGCCATTCCTTGCAGCAATACACCAGCGCGTGGGTTGCCGCTGCCGATCTCCTGCCTCAGGATTGAGGATATCACGATGCACGCGCCGCTCGGTGGCGAATGCGTTCGTGCTCGATACGCGTGTGTCAAGCCGCACCGGTTTGCCCGGACCATCTGCCGGCCTCCAGCCGCCGGCATGAAGCCTGTTCAGCGCTGCAGGTCTGCCAGCTTGTCGGTCTTGCGCGCCCAATGGGCATGGTCGGGCATGGCCGGCTTGGCCATGGTCAGGCGTTGCCAGCCACTGGCAAGCGAAAGTTCGCGGTTCAACGCGATGAAATGCACATCCTCGGCAGCGATTTCACGGTGGCCGACAATGTCGCCAACCGGGCATTCGGTGACACACATCGAGCAGTCGATGCATTCATCCGGGTTGATGACCACGAAGTTCGGTCCTTCGATAAAACAATCCATCGGACAGACACTGACGCAGGAAGTATATTTGCAGCCAATGCAGGCGCCGGTTACAACAAATGTCATTTCACCATTCCATTATTGCTCGATGAATTACGTTGCATCCACATTCGATGATTGCTGTCGTCACTGTGCGGCCTGCTCATGAAATGGCAAGCAATTCCAGAATGCGCTGCTTCAAAGCGTCAATCGAAAATGGCTTGGTCATCAAATGCATGCCGGCGTCGAGTGCTTCATTGCCCATCACCGCGTTTTCGGCATAGCCGGTGATAAACAAGACCTTCAGGTCGGCGCGCGCCAGCCGCGCTGCATCGGCAACCTGGCGGCCGTTGAGTCCACCAGGCAGGCCGACATCGGTGATCAGCAGATCGATGCGTGTTTCGCTGCCAAACATCTGGAGCGCCTGGGCACCATCCGAGGCCTGGATGGGAGTATGGCCCAGTTCTTCCAGCACTTCGGTGACCAGCATGCGCATCATCGGTTCGTCATCGACCACCATCACGGTCAGCCCGCCGGCAATGCTTGTCATTGCCGCTGGTTCAGTGGCCTCGGGCAGTGGCGCCGCACTACCCGCATGGCGCGGCAGATACAGGGAAATCGTCGTGCCCTTGCCCAGCGTCGAGGCAATATGCACCTGGCCACCGGACTGGCGCACGAAGCCATAGATCATCGACAGTCCCAGTCCGGTGCCCTGCCCCATCGGCTTGGTGGTGAAGAATGGATCAAAGGCATGGGCAATGACCGCCGGCGTCATGCCGGCGCCGGTGTCGCTCACCCGCAGGCACAGATCGTCGCCGGCGGGGATGCCCAATGAGGCAGACTGGCGTACATCCAGGGTGACATTGTCGGTGGCGATGTGGATCTGGCCGCCGTCGGGCATGGCGTCGCGCGAATTGATGCACAGGTTGAGCAGTGCATTTTCCAGCTGGTTGCCATCCACCAGTACCGGCCAGGGCGAAGCCATGGGCGCCACCTCGATGCCGATCTGTGGACCCACCGTGCGCCGGATCAGCTCTTCCATGCCGGCGACCAGGCGATCGATGCCGGTGGCGGTGGGTGCCAGGGTCTGGCGGCGCGAAAATGCCAGCAGCCGATGGGTCAGCGCAGCGGCGCGCTTGGCGGCGCCCTGCGCCATGGTGATGTAGCGTCCAAGGTCGTCGTGGCGCTGCTGCCCGATGCGCACCGCCATGATGTCGAGCGTGCCCATGATGCCGCCCAGCAGATTGTTGAAATCATGGGCAATGCCGCCGGTCAGCTGGCCGACCGCTTCCATTTTCTGGCTTTGGCGCAGCTGCTGTTCGAGCAGACGCTGGCTGGTCATGTCGATGCCCACGCCGGTGCGCCGCACCGGTTCACCGCGCTCGTTGAAATAGGTGTTGCCGCGCGAGAGTACCCAGCGCGTCGAGCCGTCCGGATGGCAGATGCGGTATTCGAGCTCGAGGTCGCCGGCGCGCAGCAGGCCGCCGCTCATGGTTGCACGCAGCGCTGCCATGTCGTCGGGATGGACATTGGCCAGGAAGTCGGCACGCAGGATGCCGGCTGCCGCAATGGCGGCATCGAGCCCGTAGACTTCGGCAATCGCCGCATCGCAATAAAAACGGTCGCTGGCGGCATCGAAGGTCCAGACACCAATGCCGCGCACGGCCGTCAGTGCCAGCCGGGTAAAGTCCAGGGAATCGTGCAGGGTGGCCTCGCGCACGCGCTCGGCCTGTTCCATGACCTCGATCCTGGAAGCGAGCTGCCTGACCTGGGCAGCCAACTCGATTTCGCGTGCGCTTGGCATGAAACGAATGACGCTGTCAGTCAGCCTGGTCGATATCCACACCCGCCATGGGAATCGATTCCAGGTAAGCCACCAGCTTGCGTCCGGCGGCAACATTATGTTCACCCGAAAGCCGCGCAGCGGTGTCGGCATCGCCATCGATGATGGCCTGGACGATCGGCCCATGATGCGCTATCACGGTCTTCGATACCTCGGCGGGAATGTAGTCGCTCCAGGTGATGTAGACACGGATCTGCTGCTCGACGAACTGGTATTGCTGCGCCAGGCGCGCATGCTGGCTCAGTTCGACGATCTTCTTGTGCAGTTCGAAATCGGCCACGGAAATACGCATGCGGTCGCCGCTGGCCGAAGCTTCCTTGAGCCGCTCGAAGGCCTTGCTCAGCCGGGCCTTGCCGGCCATGGTGATTTTCTCGCTGGCCAGGCGCGAAGCAAGCGATTCCAGGCTGGCGCGCAGGGTATAAAGTTCCCAGGCATCGTGCGCCGTCATGGCCATGACGGTCCAGCCGGTGTAGGGCACCAGCACCAGCAAGCCTTCCTGCTGCAGTCGCTGCAGTGCACCACGCACGGTCGCACGCGAGAGGGCGAAACGGTCGGCCAGGAAGGCTTCGGTCAGACGCGCGCCCGGCGCGATCTGGCCACTGAGGATGTAGTCGCGTACAGAATCGGTCGCGAGCTGTTCGGCAGATTGCTTTTTGATTTCGACGAGGGACATGAGCGCATTATTGCATGACAAGTGGCAATGCGAATCGGTAAACCAAAGCAAATTTACACGATCGGGTGGAGCACGCCAGCGCCTGCCAAAGCGCTGGCGAGATTTTCCAGCACCATGGCTTCGCTGGCGGCGCGGGTTTCTTCGCTGGCGCCGCCGACATGGGGACTGAGCATGACGCGCTGGCTTGCCAACAGGCTGGCCAGCGGGTGCGGCTCATCCTGAAATACATCCAGGCCGGCAGCCCCGAGGCGTCCATTTTGCAGGGCATCGGCCAGCGCAGCTTCGTCAACAACTGAACCACGGGCAATGTTT
>JBPBPY010000281.1:0-20213 GCA_050954505.1 Janthinobacterium lividum | reverse complement strand
CGACAACGTGTCGATCACCGTCATGCTGATCAACCCGATCGCCATGGAAGAAGGTCTGCGCTTCGCCATCCGTGAAGGCGGTCGTACCGTCGGCGCTGGTGTGGTTGCCAAGATCATCGAGTAAATGTAACAGCCAGTCATGGCGCGGCCCGACGACGGGTCGCGCCATTGTTGTTTCAGCGGCGCAGTGGATGGCCGTTTCAACAATGAATTACCCGGATTTTTCATTGCGACATGTTTGTGTGGGACATGTTGAGGGAATTGTTTTGCCTGGAGTGCGCTGCACGGCATGTTTTGCGTGTATCATTTCGCGCTCAGTACAGTATTACTTCAACCTGAATCGCCATCGTTGTGGGCCAGGCCCGCAACTCGCTCTTTAAAGGAAGCATCATGAGTACACAGAACCCAGCACCGAAGCAGCCCGTTGCCAAGGCGCCAGCAGCCAAGCTCAATCAAAAGATCCGCATTCGCCTGAAGGCATTCGACTATCGTTTGATCGACCAGTCGGCTTTGGAAATCGTTGACACCGCCAAGCGTACCGGCGCCGTCGTCAAGGGTCCGGTTCCACTGCCAACGCGCATCCAGCGTTTTGACGTCCTGCGCTCGCCGCACGTCAACAAGACCTCGCGCGACCAGTTTGAAATCCGCACCCACGTGCGCCTGATGGACATCGTCGATCCTACCGACAAGACGGTCGATGCATTGATGAAGCTCGACCTGCCAGCAGGCGTCGACGTTGAAATCAAGCTGCAATAATTGCCTGGAAATCAGGCAGGATCGTCATCCTGCCTTATGAACATCGCAGCCTTCGGGCTGCGATTTTTTTTGCGTGGCCCTGCAAGGACACATGGTGGAGGAAGATTGCCATCAAGGTGCCACCACAAGCATCTTCAAGTCAGCGTCTCGGCATTCACCACGCCTGGCTCTGCTTTCGCTAACGATCATTGCTTTCTACTTTTGGTTGGTGTATCAGATAAACATGGTCAATTAATTTGAAAAACATTTTTCATCTTAATTTGGAGTCATCATGTTCAGCGCCAAATGTATTGATTTTGCGATACAGAATTACACGATCGATCTTCAGCGCCTGACTCAGCGCCTGGCGGGGCTGGCAGCGTTCTTCCGCTGGCGTCGGTTCACACTGCCATGTTGCCTTGCGCTGTGCCTCGGTGCCTGCGGCGGCAATCAAAACGAAGAAAACATCGGGCAAGCGCGTATCGAGTCAGCGGTGGAACAGCTCGATCAGATGGTCCGTTCCATGATGGCGAAGCAAGGTGTACCAGGCATCGCGCTTGCCGTGGTGCAGGGGCAACGCGTACTGCATCTGCAAGGGTATGGCGTGCGTGTTGCCGGACTGCCGCAGGAGGTCGATGCCGACACGGTCTTCCAGCTGGCCTCGGTTTCCAAGGCACTGGCTTCGACCGTGCTGGCGGCCAGCTTGAACGATCCCGCAGCATGGGATTTGCGCATTGCCACACTCGACTCAGGCTTCACGCTGGCAAGTCCGTCTGTGACGCAGAGTCTGACCTTGCGGGATTTGATGTCCCATCGCAGCGGCTTGCCCACCGGAGGGGGTGATGAACTCGAAGGCCTGGGCTACCGCCGCGAGGAAATCCTGCGGCGGATGCGCTACCTGCAGCTGGCGCCATTTCGCCAGCAATACAACTACAGCAATTTTGGTTTGAGCGAGGCCGCATATGCCATGGCCGGCTCGCTGGGCCTGGAATGGGAAACCATGTCCGAACAGCTGTTGTATCAGCCCTTGGGCATGCATTCCACCAGCTCGCGTCATGCCGATTTCCTCGCTGCGCTGAATCGCGCCTCGGGACATGTACTGGTGAATGGCGCGTTCCAGCCACTCTACCAGCGCAATGCCGATGCGCAGACGCCAGCCGGTGGCGTCAGCTCCAGCGTGCGCGACCTGTCATCCTGGCTGCGCCTGCAACTCGGCCATGGCCAGTTCGAGGGGCGGCAATTGATCGATGCCGACGTACTGGCTGCGACATGGCAGCCAGTCATCCGAACCGGCGCACCGTCTGCGGCCGGCACGGAAGATTTTTATGGTATTGGCTGGCACACTACGCAGGACAGCCAGGGCAACCGCTTGCTTTCCCATTACGGTGCATTCACCAGTGGCGCTTCGACTGCCGTGATCATGGCACCCGAGCGGCAACTGGCTTTGGTGGTACTGACCAATACAGCACCGATAGGCGTGGCCGAAGCGCTCAGTTCCAGCTTCATGGAGCTGGCCTTGACCGGCCAGGTCAGCCGTGACTGGCTGGCCTTTCACCAAAAACTGTTCCAGGATTACATCGCCGCCCACACAAGCAGCGAGCGCGATTATTCCATCAAACCGCAACCCGGCGCGCCAGCCCTGCCACTGGCAAGCTATGCCGGCGTCTACCACAATGATTTCTACGGGCCGGTGCGCATCGCCATCGGGCAGGGGGCGCTGCAGCTGACAATCGGCCCCCGCAATATCGTCATGCAGATGACGCACTGGGACGGCGACACCTTCATCGCCACCACGCCGGATCCCGACATCAATGATGGCGGCGCCGCCGTGTTTTCCATTGGGCCGCAGCAACGCGCCGTGCGCTTGCGCCTGGAGAATTACGATTTGAAGGGTGAGGGCGACTTCGTGCGAGTCGATTGAACACCTGGTCTGGCGCCTGCCCTACGGGCGCCAGCAAGACGAAAGGCGAAACATGGCGGTCGACGAGGACAGTTTGCGAACCGGTCCAACCGGGCATCTGCAAACATCCGCCTTGACTCACCAGGGTTTGGTTCCAGGGTGGCTGAGCGACTTGCGCCGCAAGGGGTCACTGTCCTTGAGCGCCGGAACGGAGGAGGAAACGGCAGGTGCCAGCGATGCGGCGGAGGCGGAACTGCCGGATTGCGCCGCCTCGAGTTGCGCTTCAATGCCCGAAAGATAGGCTAAACGTTGCTCGATGATCGATGTCGGAACAGTCCTCACCGCATAGCTGCCAGCATGTCCTGTGCCCTGATACGCGACATGCCGATCCACTTGCAGATCTGCATGGCGTTTGGCCAGCTTGCGATGGTCGCCCTCAAGCGGCTGTTCGCCCAGTTCCGGCTTCCTTTTCAAAATTTTCTTCAACATGCTGCCCGATTGCGCATGTTTCAGGAAGTCGGCATGCAGGCCCTCGGCATCGCTGCGGTCATGGAATTTCGCCTCGAACTTGCGCCCCTCGGTAAATGGCGGTGCCACGAAGCCGGTTTCGTTACCGTCATGCTGCTTCAAGCTTTCAACGGCAAACGTGACGGCAAAGATGTCGCAGCTTTCTTCGGAAAATTGCTGGCGTAGCGCCTGAGCATCGAGTTTGACCGGCAACTCTGCCGTGGCAACCTTGCGCAGGTCATTGCACATGCCGACGGCATACTTGTGGGCAATTGCAAACGGCAACGGGTCAAAGCTGCGCAAGTAGGTTTTGCCGTGATTGTAGCTGGCCTCGTACAGAATGACGTGATGAAATTCGTTGACAAGATGCATGACGGCAGTGCGTTCGACGGCAACCAGTGGAGCCTGCCCGCGACGCTCGGCAATGTGGGCGGCAAATTCCGCAGTACCGCGTGAGATACCAAGGTTCAAGCCTGGATGGCGCAGATTTTCCAGGGCCACGATATGTTTGAGGAAGCGCTCGTTGCGATTCTCGTCGGCATTGGCGTTCAAGGTGACAAAGGCGCTCAAGCGCTGGCGGCCAAGCGCCTCGAGTTCTCCCTTGTAGGCGCGTAGTTCCTTGAGAGCGGTTGCGGGCTGAAAAAGCGCGGCGCGCTCCTCGCTCAGGCCGGACGCCAGCGCCAGGGCAAGCAGTTGTTGCTGCAAGCCGGATGGATTGGCCGCATTACGCGGCTGGAAGTCGTTGCGGGCAAGGGGTGCTTGTGCCGCATCAGGCAAGGGATGGGAAGTCTTGAACACCGGAAGGGTGGGCAAGCTGTTGGCACGAATTGCAGGAGGTCTGGCCATGAAGAAGGATTTCCGGAAAAAGAATGAAATGAAGTCAACCGCGCTGCATCGGAGTGGTTGACATCGGCGGGCCGTAACGGAGGTCGGATACCAGAATGAAATACTCCGGACCTTGCAGCAAGTACTTTGGCGTCGAGACATGGTTTTTCGCCAACAGAACTTCCTGCTCCACCGCGTTTTCGGAAAGCCAGCTGCCGCGCGCGTTGTTGCATCGGAAAAAATGCACAAGCGCAGGTGACTGAACAGAGTTTGGTCCAATTTGATTGACCTCATCGAGCAGAGACAGCCGGCGCGCCTGGTTCGCAGGTGAGTTGTCCGTGATATCGAAGAACGCGGTGGGGGCAACGTCTTCCATGTCGGCATGGGTGGCGAATTGCATTGCCACGGCAGCCGAAGCGGATGTGCTCAGCGGTGTCCGGTATTGCGTGGCATGGCCCTGGATGAAATTGGCGAGAAAGTCTCTGGTGTTGACCGCAATCGAATAATTTTCCGGCGCATGTGTCATGACGCCGTGTGCCAGCGTGATGTTCGAGATCGTGATCGACTTGCTTAAAAAATCGTCGAGCACCAAACTCTGCAGCCGCAATGGGCCTTCGAACGAGCGTGTCAGCAGAGCGGCGTCCAATTCCGGGTAGGTCGAATTGTGTTTTTTCAATTCATCCCAATAAGCGCCAATCGTCGCCGGCGAAGCGGGATCACTGTAGTTCATCGACGCAAGGAAGTCCTTGAATTGCCTGTGCCCGAGCGACAAAACGTCAAACAGCAAATAATAAGGACAGTTGCCATCGATGTAGTTGCCGATGGCGTCAAGCAGATGCTGTGCGAAACGCGGGTTTGTTTCACTGAAACGCACGATTTGCCGGTCACTGAGGTCCTGCAGCGTGCTGGCCATGGCAGGAAGTTTGCCAATGTCCCGCTGCAAAGCTGTGCCCAGGATCGGGCTGCGACAGCGGCATTGGCAGCAGCATCAAAAGCCGGAAAGGATTGCCCGGGACCGGGCCGGCGCAGCGCAGGCTGCAATTCCAGGCTTTCGAAAAAACGGTTTGCCGCCAGGGGCCTGGTATGCAGGCTGTGTACCGCACGCATCGATCCAGTGCCGCTCGGAGAAGCGGCATCCGCGCGGGCCCAGCTCGGCCGGTTGCGATGCGTCGCTGACGCAGTTCGGGTGACAGGGTGGCCAGCAGCATTCATGGCAGTGCCGGCGGCGTCTGAAGGAACACGCGGCGCCGCAGTGCCCGAGGGCGCCGTCAGCAAGTCCGGGATGTAGGAAGCGCTGCCCCGAATTGGATTGGATGGCATGGGTCACGAGCGGGAATTGGGAGACTGCCGTCAGTGGCAAAGCAGGCCAACCTGGTTCCCATCCCACGCGCATGCCAGTACAACTTTGAGGATGTTGTTGAAATGAAACTTGAATTGATCATGTGCACCCATGCCTGAATCTTTGGCTGTCGATCAGTTCGTGATGAGTCAGAACGCTTGAGCGACCGTCCAGGCGAGAATCGAGTCCGACAACACAGCGTCTGCAAAAGCCGGGCCGGGGCAGCTGGCGATCGCGAAGGCGGCGAGTGCAACTGACATACCACAAAATTTGATTGTGTAAAGAAATTTATAGCGCTATAATCGCCGGCTTGGTTTAAGGTTTGCTCGGTTTTTGCCGAGGTCGCCTGAGGCTGGCAGTGGCAGCGATCCGGATTGGTCCGGATGGTTGCCGCCGCAAACCGTCGCAAGGCGGGCAGTAAAACGCACATATTTTGCAGTACAAACATCAGCCCCGCCCAATCGCAGGCGGGAATGGAGAAAAAATGAACCAAGAACTGGATCAAGGCCAAGGCCTGGTCGGTCGCAAGGTTGGCATGATGCGTATCTTTACGGATGAAGGGGATTCGATTCCTGTCACCGTTCTGGACGTCTCGAACAACCGTGTGACGCAAATCAAACTGCCGGAAACAGACGGTTATACCGCTGTTCAGGTCGCCTTTGGTGCACGCCGTGCATCGCGCGTGAACAAGGCTTCGGCCGGTCACCACGCCAAGGCAGGTGTCGAAGCCGGCACCACTCTCGTTGAATTCCGCATCAGCAGCGCCCGCGCTGCCGAACTGAAACTGGGCGATGTCATCGCTGCCAGCCTGTTCGAAGTGGGCCAGAAAGTCGACGTGCAAGGCACCTCGATCGGTAAGGGCTATGCCGGCGTCATCAAGCGCTACAACTTCAGCTCGGGCCGTGCCACCCACGGTAACTCGCGTTCGCACAATGTCCCGGGTTCCATCGGTATGGCGCAGGATCCAGGCCGCGTGTTCCCAGGCAAGCGCATGACCGGACACATGGGCGACGTCACCGTCACCACACAGAATCTGGAAATCGCCCGCATCGATGGTGATCGTCAACTGATCATGATCAAGGGTGCAGTACCTGGCGCGAAAAACGGCCAGGTCGTGGTTCGCAATGCGATCAAAACCAAAGCAAAGAAAGGGGCCTAAGCCATGGAACTGAAGCTCCTGAATGACAAAGGTCAATCGGCTTCCAACGTTGCTGCACCGGATACCATTTTCGGCCGCGACTACAACGAAGCACTGATCCATCAAGTCGTCGTCGCTTACCAGGCTAACGCCCGCAGCGGCAACCGCAAGCAGAAGGATCGTGAAGAAGTTCACCACACGACCAAGAAGCCATGGCGCCAAAAGGGTACCGGCCGCGCTCGTGCCGGTATGTCGTCCTCGCCACTGTGGCGCGGAGGCGGTCGCATTTTCCCGAACTCGCCTGATGAAAACTTCACGCACAAGGTCAACAAGAAGATGTATCGCGCAGGTATCTGCTCGATCCTCTCCCAGTTGGCTCGCGAAGGCCGTCTGCAAGTGATCGAAAACCTGTCGGTGGATGCGCCAAAGACCAAGCTCTTGTCGCAAAAACTGAAAGACATGGGGCTGGACTCCGTGCTGGTGATTACGGACAGTCTTGATGAAAACCTGTTGCTGGCTTCGCGCAATTTGCCTAACGTGCTGATTTGCGAACCGCGTCACGCAGACCCTGTCTCGCTGGTGTTCTACAAGAAGATCCTGATCACGAAATTGGCCCTGGCCAAGATTGAGGAGATGCTGGCATGAACACGAATCTGAAAATTAGCGAAGAGCGCTTGATGAAAGTGCTGTTGGCCCCTGTGATTTCCGAAAAGGCCACCTTCGTTGCCGAGAAAAACCAGCAAGTGGTTTTCCTGGTGATGCCGGATGCAACCAAGATCGAAATCAAGGCTGCCGTACAGCTGCTGTTCAAGGTTGATGTGGAATCGGTGCAGGTCGCCAACCGCCAGGGCAAGCAAAAGCGCTCGGGCCGTTTCAATGGCCGCCGCAACCATACCCGTCGCGCATTTGTGTGCCTCAAGCCAGGCCAGGAAATCAACTTCACCGAGGAGGCTAAATAATGGCACTCGTAAAAGTCAAGCCAACTTCACCAGGCCGTCGCGGCATGGTCAAGGTGGTCACGGAAGGCCTGTACAAGGGTCGCCCGTTTGCCGCCTTGCTCGAAAAGAAGTCGAAGACCGCCGGTCGTAACAACAACGGTCATATCACCACCCGCCACATCGGCGGTGGCCACAAGCAGCATTATCGCCTGGTCGATTTCCGTCGCAACAAGGACGGCATTCCTGCGAAAGTGGAACGTATCGAATACGATCCAAACCGCACCGCGCATATTGCCCTGTTGTGCTATGCCGATGGCGAACGCAAGTACATCATTGCCTCCAAGGGCATGAAGGAAGGCGATACCGTCATGAATGGCGCCGAAGCGCCGATCAAGGCCGGTAACTGCCTGCCACTGCGCAATATCCCGGTCGGCACGACGATGCATTGCATCGAAATGTTGCCAGGCAAGGGCGCACAAATCGCCCGTACCGCTGGCGCCGGCGTTGTGCTCATGGCACGCGAAGGCACCTACGCCCAGGTTCGCCTGCGCTCCGGTGAAGTGCGTCGCATCCACGTCGAATGCCGTGCAACGATTGGTGAAGTCGGCAACGGCGAACAGAATCTGCGCAAGATCGGTAAAGCGGGCGCCATGCGCTGGCGTGGTGTGCGTCCTACGGTTCGTGGTGTGGTCATGAACCCGGTCGATCACCCGCACGGTGGTGGTGAAGGTAAAACCGCAGCTGGCCGTCATCCGGTATCGCCATGGGGTCAACAGACCAAGGGCAAGAAGACGCGTCGCAACAAGCGCACGACGTCGATGATCGTCTCGCGCCGCGGCAAGAAATAAGGATAAGACATGACACGTTCATTGAAAAAAGGGCCGTTTTGCGACGCCCACCTGGTGAAAAAAGTCGAAGCCGCGCAAGCGAACAAAGACAAGAAGCCGATCAAAACCTGGTCGCGCCGCTCGACCATCATGCCGGATTTCATCGGCCTGACGATCGCGGTGCACAACGGCAAGCAACACGTGCCCGTCTATGTTTCAGAAAACATGGTCGGCCACAAGTTGGGCGAATTCGCGCTGACCCGTACGTTCAAGGGCCATGCTGCTGACAGAAAGGCTAAGAAATAGGTCCAATGATGGAAACTAAAGCTAACCTGCGTGGCGTACGCCTGTCGGCCCAAAAGGGCCGGCTGGTCGCCGATCTGATCCGCGGCAAGAAAGTGGATCAAGCACTCAACATCCTGCAATTCAGCCCGAAAAAAGGTGCTGTCATCATCAAGAAGGTTCTGGAATCCGCAATCGCGAATGCCGAACACAATGATGGCGCCGACATCGACGAGTTGAAGGTCACGACGATCTATGTCGAAAAAGGTTCGGTCCTCAAGCGCTTCACCGCGCGTGCAAAAGGCCGTGGCGATCGTATCTCGAAACAATCCTGTCACATTTATGTGACTGTCGGAAATTAAGGAGTCACGATGGGACAGAAGATACATCCAATCGGTTTCCGCCTCTCGGTCACCCGCAACTGGGGTTCGCGCTGGTACGCGGGCAACAGCAATTTTGCCAGCATGCTGCTGGAAGACTTGCGCGTTCGCGAATACCTGAAGAAGAAGCTGAAGAACGCTTCGGTCGGCCGCGTCGTCATCGAGCGTCCAGCCAAGAATGCACGCATCACCATTTACAGCTCGCGTCCTGGCGTGGTAATCGGCAAGAAGGGCGAAGACATCGAAGTATTGAAGTCGGCGCTGACCAAGATGATGGGCGTGCCCGTGCACGTCAACATCGAGGAAATCCGCAAGCCGGAAACCGATGCGCAACTGATCGCCGACTCGATCGCCCAGCAGCTGGAAAAGCGCATCATGTTCCGCCGCGCCATGAAACGTGCAATGCAGAACGCAATGCGTCTGGGTGCGCAAGGCATCAAGATCATGTCGTCGGGCCGCTTGAACGGCATCGAAATCGCCCGCAAGGAATGGTACCGCGAAGGCCGCGTGCCTCTGCACACCCTGCGCGCCGATATCGATTACGGCTTCGGTGAAGCACAAACCACGTACGGCATCATCGGCATCAAGGTCTGGGTCTACAAGGGCGATCGTCTCGCCAGTGGCGAAACGCCAGTCATCGATGTCGTGTCCGATGAAGAAAAGAAACGCCGCGCGCCGCGCCGCGACGATGGCAAGCCTAGCAGCCGTCCACGTCCAGCACGTCGTCCTGAAGGTCAGGCCGCCGGTGCCGCACCTGGTGCAGCCGCACCGGCTGCTGCCAAGCGTGTTCGCGCTGAGAAAGCAGGAGAATAACCATGCTGCAACCAGCACGCAGGAAGTATCGCAAGGAACAGAAGGGCCGCAACAAGGGCATTTCGCATGACCGCGGCACCTCGGTGTCGTTCGGCGAATTCGGTCTGAAGGCGATCGGCCGTGGCCGTATCACCGCGCGGCAAATCGAAGCGGCTCGCCGCGCCATGACCCGCCACATCAAGCGTGGCGGCCGGATCTGGATCCGTATTTTCCCGGACAAGCCGATTTCGCAGAAGCCTGCCGAAGTCCGCATGGGTAACGGTAAAGGTAATCCGGAATACTACGTCGCAGAAATTCAGCCAGGCAAAGTCCTGTATGAAATGGATGGCGTGGATGAAACCCTGGCGCGTGAAGCATTCCGCCTAGCCGCCGCCAAACTGCCACTGTTGACTACGTTCGTCGTGCGTCAAGTCGGCCAATAATTGGAGTGAATTATGAAAGCATCTGAACTCCTCGGCAAAGACGCAGCAGCTCTTGATAAAGAGCTCAACGACTTGCTGAAAGCTCAATTCAGCCTGCGCATGCAAATCGCTACGCAACAGCTGAGCAATACATCGCAGTTGAAGAAAGTTCGTCGCGACATCGCTCGAGTCAAGACGGTCATGAATCAGAAGGACGCCAAATAATGAACGAACCAGTGAAAGTAGCCGTCAAGCGTACGCTGATCGGTAAAGTGGTCTCGGACAAGATGGACAAGACCGTCACCGTTTTGATCGAACGTCACGTCAAGCACCCGCTGTATGGCAAGATCATCATGCGCTCGAACAAGTACCACGCGCATAATGAAGGCAATACCGCCCGTGCCGGCGATACCGTCGAGATCCAGGAAGGTCGCCCCATCTCGAAGACCAAGGCCTGGACCGTGACCCGCGTTGTGCAAGCAGCGCAAGTCATCTAAGGCCAGTCCTGCGGGACGATCTGCAGCAGGGAGTTTGCGCCACCAGGAAGACTCTGGTGGCGCAAACTCCCGAATCGCTTCGGAGAGTCTCAAAGAGTTTCAAAGAAGTATTGCGGGGCGTGGCGATTGCTGCCATAATACGCGGCTTCGCTTGAGAAGTTAATCCTCCACCACGTGGGGCGATATTCTTCCCAGGTGAACCGAAGTACCCGCAATACGCTCTGCCCAGTTTGCAGTATCCGTAGTATTCGCTAGTAGTTTTGGAATTCGTCCACCTAATCGGCCCGTCCTGTCAAGGATGCGTTGACAGGACCAAGACTGACCGTCACCCCGCATTGTGCGGTTTTAAACGGGTTAAGTTGGGAAAGAAAATATTATGATTCAAACTGAAAGCCGGCTCCAAGTAGCCGATAACACCGGTGCGCGCGAAGTTTTGTGCATCAAGGTCCTGGGTGGATCCAAGCGTCGCTATGCGAGCATTGGTGACATCATCAAGGTCACAGTCAAGGATGCTGCGCCACGTGGTCGCGTCAAAAAAGGCGAGATCTACAATGCCGTCGTCGTTCGTACCGCCAAAGGCGTGCGTCGTCCAGACGGTTCGCTGGTGAAGTTCGACGGCAATGCAGCAGTGTTGCTCAACGCAAAGCTGGAACCGATCGGCACGCGTATTTTCGGACCAGTGACTCGTGAACTGCGCACTGCGCAATTCATGAAGATCGTGTCCCTCGCGCCAGAAGTTCTGTAAGGAATCGACATGGATATCATTCGCACAGGCGACGAAGTCATCGTTTTGACGGGTAAAGACAAGGGTAAGCGCGGCACGATCAATCGCCGCGTCGATGCCAATTACGTCGTGGTTGACGGCATCAACATCGCCAAGAAGGCGACGAAGCCAAACCCGATGACTGGTGTTACTGGCGGTATCGTCGACAAGGCGATGCCAATTCACGTGTCAAACGTTGCATTGTTCAATGCAGCGACTGGCAAGGCAGATCGCGCTGGCTTCAAGGATGTGGACGGTAAGAAAGTCCGTATTTTCAAGTCGAGCGGCGAAGTCGTTAAGGTTTAAGAGATCATGGCCCGTCTCCAAGAGTTGTATGAACAAACAGTCGTCGCCGGCTTGACCGAAAAATTCGGTTACAAGTCGAAGATGCAAGTGCCGCGTCTGACCAAGATCACCCTGAACATGGGTTTGTCGGAAGCTGTCGCAGACAAGAAGATCATCGAGCACGCCGTCGGCGACTTGACCAAGATTGCTGGCCAGAAGCCAGTCGTCACCAAGGCACGCAAGGCAATTGCCGGCTTCAAGATTCGTGAAGGCTATCCGATCGGTTGCATGGTCACCCTGCGTGGCGCTCGCATGTATGAATTCCTCGATCGTTTCGTTACCGTGGCATTGCCGCGCGTACGTGACTTCCGCGGTATTTCCGGTCGTGCGTTCGACGGCCGCGGCAATTACAACATCGGTGTGAAAGAGCAGATCATTTTCCCCGAGATCGAGTACGACAAGATTGACGTGTTGCGCGGTATGAATATCAGCATCACGACAACTGCAAAGACCGACGAAGAAGCGAAAGCGCTCCTCGCCGCATTTAAATTTCCGTTCAGAAACTGAGGTTGCCATGGCAAAACTCTCGCTGATTAACCGTGAAATCAAGCGCGCTGACCTGGTGAAGAAATTCGCCGGCAAACGTGCTGAGTTGAAGGCAATCATTGACGACCAATCGAAGTCGGAAGAAGAGCGCTACGAAGCGCGCCTGAAGTTGCAGGCGCTGCCACGTAACTCGGCACCGACCCGCCAACGTAACCGTTGCGCAATCACCGGTCGTCCGCGTGGCACATTCCGCAAGTTCGGTCTGGGCCGCATCAAGCTCCGTGAGCACGCCATGCGTGGCGAAATCCCGGGCATGACCAAAGCCAGCTGGTAATAGGAGAATATGTAATGAGTATGAGTGATCCTATCGCCGATATGCTGACCCGTATCCGCAACGCGCAAGTTGTTCACAAGACCTCGGTTTCCATGCCGTCGTCGAAGGTGAAGGTTGCTATTGCCAACGTCCTCAAGGATGAGGGTTACATTGAAGATTTCGCAGTGGCGCAAGATGGCGGCAAAGCGGAACTCAAGATTGGTTTGAAATATTACGCCGGCCGGCCTGTTATCGAACGTCTGGAACGGGCTTCACGCCCAGGCCTGCGCGTTTATAAAGGCAAGGACGACATTCCAGTCGTGATGAATGGTTTGGGCGTTTCCATCGTGTCGACCCCGAAGGGTGTCATGACAGATCGTAAAGCACGTGCTACCGGTGTCGGCGGCGAAGTGCTTTGCTACGTGGCATAAGGAGCTAAACATGTCTCGTGTAGGTAAAATGCCGATCGAGTTGGCAGCAGGTGTGGAAGTCAACATCACTGCCGACCGGATCACAGTCAAGGGCCCGAAGGGCACGCTGAGTCTGCCGTTGACCGGCCAGGTCAAGATCAACAAGGACGCCAGCACGCTGACGTTCGAACCGGCTGACGAAAGCCGCGAAGCCAATGCCATGTCCGGCACGGTGCGCGCACTGGTCAACAACATGGTCACCGGTGTGACCAAGGCGTTCGAGAAGAAGCTGACGCTGGTAGGCGTGGGTTATCGTGCGGCAGCTGCCGGCGACAAGCTCAACCTGTCGCTCGGTTTTTCGCATCCGGTCGTGCACCAGATGCCAGCAGGCGTGACCGTTGCCACGCCAACCCAGACCGAAGTGCTAATTTCCGGCATGGATCGTCAACAGGTTGGCCAGGTTGCTGCGGAAATTCGTGCCTATCGTCCACCTGAGCCTTACAAGGGCAAGGGCGTTCGCTACTCGGATGAACGAGTAGTGATTAAAGAAACCAAGAAGAAGTAATAGGGGCTCATGATGGACAAGAAACAATCACGCCTTCGGCGCGGACGTCAGACCCGGGCAAAGATCGCAGAACTCAAGGTGAACCGCCTGGCCGTGCATCGTACCAACTTGCACATCTACGCGACCATCATTGCTCCAGACGCATCGATTCTGGCGTCGGCTTCGACGCTCGATGCCGAAGTGCGCCAGGAACTGGCTGGCCAGTCGGGCAAGGGCGGCAACGCTGCTGCAGCCGCGCTGGTTGGCAAACGCGTGGCAGAGAAGGCCTTGAAGGCCGGTATCGCTGAAGTCGCGTTTGATCGTTCCGGTTTCCGTTACCACGGCCGCGTCAAGGCCGTTGCAGAAGCGGCTCGCGAAGCCGGTCTGAAGTTCTAAGGATAAAGCCATGGCAAAGATGCAATCAAAGATGCAAAGCGACAAGCCTGATGACGGCATGCGCGAAAAGATGATCGCGGTCAATCGCGTCACCAAGGTTGTCAAGGGTGGCCGGATCATGGGTTTCGCCGCGCTGGCCGTGGTTGGTGATGGCGATGGCCGCATCGGCATGGGCAAGGGCAAGTCGAAGGAAGTACCGGTTGGGGTGCAAAAGGCAATGGAAGAAGCCCGCCGCAAGCTCATCAAGGTCACTCTGAAGAACGGCACCCTGCAGCATACCGTCTACGGTTCGCATGGCGCCTCGAAAGTGATGATCGGACCGGCAAAAGACGGTACCGGTGTCATCGCCGGCGGCCCGATGCGCGCGATCTTCGAAGTGATGGGCGTGACCAACGTGGTTGCCAAGTCGTTCGGTTCGAGCAATCCGTACAACCTGGTTCGCGCCACGCTCGACGCGCTGACCAAGATGAACACCCCATCGGAAATTGCTGCCAAGCGTGGCAAGTCCGTTGAAGAAATCCTCGGTTAAGGTGATCGACATGACCAATACAGCAGCTAAGACAGTCAAGGTGACCCTGGTAAAGGGTTTGATCGGTACACGTGAAACACATCGTGCCACCGTTCGCGGCCTTGGCCTGCGCGGCATCAACTCGGTTTCCGAGCTGGAAGATACGCCCGCAGTTCGCGGCATGATCAACAAAGTATCGTATCTCGTGAAAGTGGTTTCATAAGCCCCCGGGCTTGTGAACGGAGCAAATCATGGAATTGAATAACATTCAACCAGCAGACGGCGCCAAGCACTACAAACGGCGCGTCGGTCGTGGTATCGGTTCCGGCCTGGGCAAGACCGCCGGCCGCGGCCACAAGGGTCAGAAGTCCCGTTCGGGTGGTTTCCACAAGGTTGGTTTCGAAGGCGGTCAGATGCCTTTGCAACGCCGCCTGCCAAAGCGTGGCTTCAAGTCGCAAGCGGCTCCGTACAAGGCTGAAGTGCGTTTGTCGGAACTCGACCGCTTGCCGGTTGGCGAAGTCGATATCCTGGCATTGAAGCAAGCCGGTATCGTTTCCGTGCTGGCGCGCGTCGTGCGTGTGATCGCTTCGGGCGAAATCACCAAGGCAGTCGTGCTCAAGGGCCTGATCGCAACCAAAGGCGCCAAGGCAGCAATCGAAGCCGCTGGCGGCTCGGTCGCCTGAGTGTCTTCAGGTTTGACAGCTTAACGGGAGTATACATTGGCGACTGCTCCTCAATTGGGCGGCAAGAAACCTAGCGGATTCCCCTGGAATCGTCTGTGGTTCCTGCTTGCAGCATTGGTGGTATTCCGGATTGGCGCGCACATTCCCGTTCCGGGGATCGATGCGGCGCAGCTGGCTGAACTGTTCCGGCAGAACCAGGGCGGTATCCTGGGAATGTTCAACATGTTCTCCGGTGGCGCGCTGTCGCGTTTCACGGTGTTTGCACTGGGTATCATGCCCTACATCTCTGCATCGATCATCATGCAGCTGCTGTCGGTGGTGTCGCCCCAGCTCGAAGCCTTGAAAAAGGAAGGCGAGTCGGGACGCCGCAAGATCACGCAGTGGACGCGTTACGGCACACTTGGTCTGGCTTTATTCCAGGCGCTTGGCATTGCGGTGGCACTGGAATCGCAAGCCGGCCTGGTGCTGGACCCGGGCCTGGCCTTCCGTTTCACCACGGTGGTGACCCTGGTGACCGGTACGATGTTCCTGATGTGGCTGGGCGAACAGATTACCGAGCGTGGCCTGGGCAATGGTATCTCGATCATCATCTTTGGCGGTATCGCGGCAGGCTTGCCTGGTGCGGTCGCAGGCTTGTTTGAACTGGTTCGCACCGGTTCGATGAATGCCCTGTCAGCCATCCTGATCTGCGTTGTCGTTGCTGCCGTGACCTTCGTGGTGGTGTTCATTGAACGTGGCCAGCGCAAGATCCTGGTGAACTATGCCAAGCGGCAGGTCGGTAACAAGATTTACGGCGGACAGAGCAGTCATTTGCCGCTGAAGCTGAACATGGCAGGCGTGATTCCACCGATTTTCGCTTCGTCGATCATCCTGTTTCCAGCCACCATTACCAGCTGGTTCACTTCGGGTGAAACGACGAATCCGGTGATTCGTTTCCTGAAGGACCTGGCGGCATCGATGGCGCCTGGTGAACCGATCCATGCTTTGCTGTATGCTGCTGCAATTA
The DNA here is from genome assembly GCA_050954505.1 of Janthinobacterium lividum. Taxonomy (GTDB): domain Bacteria; phylum Pseudomonadota; class Gammaproteobacteria; order Burkholderiales; family Burkholderiaceae_D; genus JAQGMO01. The sequence continues at coordinate 4,177 of JBPBPY010000281.1, read as the reverse complement.
TTTTCTTTTGCTTCTTTTACACTGCGCTGGTGTTCAACAGCAAGGAAACAGCGGATAACTTGAAGAAAAGCGGCGCCTTCGTTCCCGGGATTCGTCCAGGCGACCAGACCGCACGCTATATCGACAAGATCCTGACACGCTTGACACTGGCTGGTGCGGTCTACATCACACTGGTTTGTTTATTGCCTGAGTTTCTGATTGCACGCTGGAAGGTGCCGTTCTACTTCGGTGGTACGTCGCTGCTGATCATTGTGGTGGTGACGATGGATTTCATGGCGCAGGTTCAGAATTACGTCATGTCGCAGCAGTATGAGTCGTTGCTCCGTAAGTCGAATTTCAAGGGCGGTGTACCTACCCGGTGACCGGCCAGGAATGAGCGCTAGGCATGGCAAAAGATGACGTCATTCAGATGCAGGGTGAGGTTCTGGAGAATCTTCCCAATGCGACGTTTCGAGTAAAGCTGGAAAACGGGCACATCGTACTGGGCCATATATCCGGCAAGATGCGGATGAACTATATTCGCATCCTGCCTGGAGACAAGGTCACAGTAGAGTTGACGCCATACGATTTGAGTCGAGCACGTATTGTGTTCCGGACAAAGTAACCAAGTTAATGTGGAAGAAAGAGGGCAAAAATGAAAGTGCTCGCATCAGTCAAGCGGATCTGCCGCAACTGTAAGATCATCAAGCGCAAGGGCGTCGTTCGAGTCATTTGCATCGAACCGCGCCATAAGCAGCGCCAAGGTTAATTTAACGTTATTGATCGAGGAATAACGAATGGCACGTATCGCAGGGGTTAATATCCCAAATCATCAACACACCGTTATCGGCCTGACCGCTGTTTATGGTGTTGGCCGCCCACGCGCACAAAAAATCTGTGACGCAACCGGTGTTCCTACCAACAAGAAGATCAAGGATCTGGACGACAGCGAGCTGGAAAAGCTGCGTGACGAGATCGGCAAGTTTGTCGTGGAAGGCGATTTGCGTCGCGAAATCTCCATGAACATCAAGCGCTTGATGGATCTGGGTTGCTACCGTGGCATGCGCCACCGTAAAGGCTTGCCAGTCCGTGGTCAACGTACTCGCACCAATGCACGTACCCGCAAGGGCCCGCGCAAGGCCGCACAATCGCTGAAGAAATAATCCGCTAGTTCGGGATTCAAGGAAATCAACATGGCAAAAGCACCTAACAACGCCGCAGCAGCACGCGTGCGCAAGAAAGTCAAAAAGAACGTTGCTGAAGGTATCGCACATATCCACGCGTCCTTCAACAACACGATCATCACGATCACCGATCGTCAAGGCAATGCGCTTTCATGGGCAACGTCGGGCGGTGCTGGCTTCAAGGGTTCGCGTAAATCGACCCCGTTCGCAGCGCAGGTTGCAGCGGAAGCAGCAGGCAAGGTTGCTGTTGAGTGCGGCGTCAAGAATCTTGAAGTCCGTATCAAGGGCCCAGGTCCAGGCCGTGAATCGTCGGTTCGCGCTCTGAACAACCTCGGCATCAAGATCACGCTGATCCAGGACGTGACGCCAGTGCCGCACAACGGCTGCCGTCCTCCAAAACGCCGTCGTATCTGATATCGGGTTTTCCTCACCAGTGCTTTTGCGCAAGTGAGGGAAGTTTGCTATACTGCCGCGCCTTGCCTTGCGTTTCTTCTTTCGGGTCGAAATCATCACGGCGGCCGGCAGCATAGCCGGATTCAGATTCAAGGCAGGTGACCGCGAGGTTGCCAAATCAAGTATCCAAGCAGCAGTAGCACAAACGCTTGCCCGTGATTCGGCAGGCTTTGTTCATGGAGTGGTGTATTGGCTTAATGCCTGCGCATCATTCATAAGACCACTGTCTGGCTAGAGAGAAAAACCAGACTAGCGCCTGATGGTCGTGGCCGTGCATTGGCATGGTCGCCGTCGTCCGGGGCGTCATATTTAAAGGAAACAACGTGGCACGTTATATTGGTCCAAAAGCAAAACTGTCCCGCCGCGAAGGCACCGATCTGTTCCTCAAGAGCGCACGCCGCTCGCTCGACTCGAAGTGCAAACTCGATTCGAAGCCAGGCCAGCACGGTCGCACTTCGGGCGCTCGTACGTCCGACTACGGCAACCAATTGCGCGAAAAGCAAAAGGTCAAGCGCATGTACGGCGTCCTCGAACGCCAGTTCCGCCGCTATTTCGCTGAAGCAGACCGTCGCAAGGGCAACACCGGCGAAACGCTGTTGAAGTTGCTCGAAGCACGTCTGGACAACGTTGTCTACCGCATGGGTTTCGGCTCGACGCGCGCAGAAGGCCGTCAGCTGGTTTCGCACAAGGCATTTACCGTCAACGGGAATGTCGTCAACATCGCTTCGTACCAGGTCCGCCCAGGCGACGTCGTTGCCGTGCGTGAAAAGTCGAAGAAGCAGGTCCGCATCGTCGAAGCGCTGTCGCTGGCTGAACAGGTCGGCATGCCGGCATGGGTTTCGGTTGATTCGAAGAAGATGGAAGGCACATTCAAGTCCCTGCCGGACCGTAGCGAAATCGCCAACGACGTCAACGAATCGCTGATCGTCGAACTGTATTCGCGTTAATCGCCAGCGGCTCTGGCCGCTTGCGGTGCTGTCATGGCAGGAAGACGCGTGTCGCGACATGCGTAGCAAATACAAGCCTGGTAAAACAGGCGCACATGAGTGCAAAAGCAAAGTACATGGCGAGTGCCACCGGCGAACACCGGTGGCACTCGCCATTCCATCATCCGTCATGCCATCAGCCTTATCGGTGTAACGAACCGAGGGTATTGAAAAGGACATTTCATGCAAAACAGTTTGTTGAAGCCCCGTATCATTGAAGTCGAAGCGCTTGGCGCCGGTCACGCAAAAGTCGTGATGGAGCCGTTCGAGCGTGGTTATGGCCACACGCTGGGCAATGCCCTGCGCCGCGTGCTGCTGTCGTCGATGGTGGGCTATGCGCCAACCGAAGTGACGATCGCCGGTGTCGTGCATGAATATTCCTCACTCGATGGCGTGCAGGAAGACGTTGTCGACATGCTGTTGAACCTCAAAGGCGTGGTCTTCAAGCTGCATAACCGCGACGAAGTCACCCTGACCCTGAAAAAAGATGGCGAAGGCGCCGTGCTGGCGTCCGACATCGACCTGCCACATGACGTCGAGCTGATCAATCCGGAACACGTGATTGCCCACCTGACCGCCGGTGGCAAGCTGGACATGCAGATCAAGGTCGAGAAGGGCCGTGGCTATGTACCGGGCAATGTGCGCCGCCTGTCGGAAGACACCAACAAGACCATCGGCCGCATCATCCTGGACGCCTCGTTTTCGCCAGTGCGCCGCGTGTCGTATTTCGTCGAGTCGGCTCGCGTCGAACAGCGTACCGATCTGGACAAGCTGATCATCAACATCGAAACCAATGGCGTCATCTCGCCAGAGGAAGCGATCCGTCAATCGGCCCGTGTGCTGGTCGACCAGTTGAATGTGTTCGCCGCCCTGGAAGGCACCGAAGCTGCTGCCGAAGCACCATCGCGTGCGCCGTCGGTCGATCCGATCCTGCTGCGTCCGGTCGACGACCTGGAACTGACCGTGCGTTCGGCCAACTGCCTGAAGGCCGAAAACATCTATTACATTGGCGACCTGATCCAGCGCAGCGAAAACGAACTGCTGAAGACGCCAAACCTGGGCCGCAAGTCACTCAACGAAATCAAGGAAGTCCTGGCTTCGCGTGGCTTGACCTTGGGCATGAAGCTGGAAAACTGGCCGCCTGCCGGCCTGGAAAAGTAATTCGCAGCATGCCTGCCGGGACATGGATTTGATCCATCCCGTTCAGGCATTGCTGGCGCAGCAAAGCCGGGCTCGGACAGACGGCAGGGCGGTGGCCTGGGGTTGCAAGTCACCGTCCTGGCAGGTTGTCGTAAATTTCGCCATCGGCATGGGCTGGTGGCGTTGGAAAAGAGCAGCATCATCATGCCGATACCGGCCCGCGGCCTGGTTCACACCAGGACGATCGAAGAGCTGGATTTGTATTTAAAAAACTGAAAGGATCTACCATGCGTCATCGTCACGGGCTGCGCAAGCTCAATCGTACTTCTTCCCACCGCCTGGCCATGCTGCGCAACATGACTGTTTCTCTGCTGCGTCATGAAGCCATCAAGACCACGCTGCCAAAAGCCAAGGAATTGCGCCGCGTTTTCGAAC